>JAUIMD010000082.1 GCA_030433225.1 Bacteroidia bacterium | reverse complement strand
TTGAGCGCTACGATTCCCTGCGGGTGACACAGCACCGCGAGCCAACAATAGCATTGCGCATGCCGGCAGCAAAACCCATGTATCAAACCAAATCTGCCTGGTGGATGGCGAAAGAAATAGCAAAACGTTTGGGCTATGGAGCCTATTTTCCATACGATACCATCGAAGAGGAACTCGACTGGCAGTTGCGGCAGGTCGGTTCATCACTGGCCGAAATGCAACGCATTGGCGTAAAAAAACTACCGCGCGAATATGGCGATTTGTACTTTAAAGAAGGCGAGGAGGTGGAGTTTTATACCAACAGCGGAAAAATTGAATTGTACTCCACATCGTTGGCCGAGCAAGGCTTTGACGCCATGCCTACCTACACACCACACCCTGAGCCGCCCGCCGGGTATTACCGACTCAATTACGGGCGGGCTCCCATGCATACCTTCTCGCGTACGGCCAATAATCCACACTTAACCGATTTAATGGATGAAAACTCCGTATGGGTAAATCCTAAGGTGGCCAAACAGTGGGGCTTAACATCCGGCATGGAGGTGTATCTGCAAAACCAGGACAATGTGGTTTCCACTTTCCCCGTAAAAGTTCGGGTAACAGAGCGCATACGGTGGGATTCGGTGTACATGGTGCACGGTTTTGGGCATGCCCGAAAGGAGTTGAGCCGAGCCTACGGTAAAGGTGCCAGCGATTCGGAACTGATTACCAAAGTACATGTGGACCCTATTATGGGGGGTACCGGGATGAGAGGAAATTTTGTGACATTTAAGTTTGATAAAGCATAAGGAGGGCAAAGCATGAGATATGCAATGGCTGTTGATACAAAGAAATGCGTAGGCTGTAGCGACTGTGTGGTCGCCTGCCAAACCGAAAATAATGTGCCCATTGGCTACTGCCGCGATTGGGTGGTGGAAGTAACCAACGGAACCTATCCCCAACTGGAGCTGGAGCATCGCTCTGAACGGTGCAACCATTGTGACAATTCGCCTTGTGTGCGCTGCTGCCCCACAGGTGCCAGCCATTACGAAGCGGGTGGAATTGTAACCGTAACTCACAACGAATGCATCGGCTGCGGGGCCTGCATTACCTCGTGCCCCTATGATGCCCGCTATACACACCCCGAAGGGTATGTGGACAAGTGCACGTTTTGTTTGCACCGGGTAGAAAAAGGGCAGCAACCGGCCTGCGTATCGGTATGTCCAACCAAATGCATGTATTTTGGCGATTTAGACGATCCTAACTCTGACGTGAGCAAAGTGGTGAAACGCAGAAAATACAAGACCCTCATTCCTGAAGCAGGAACCAAACCCCAACTCTTTTTCCTCATTTAAAAGCTAATAGTAAAAGATATGCGTGAAGAATTAATTGTAAGCGGAAGAATGAATCCCCACATCGATCCTCATTTGGCGATATGGGAGTGGCAAATTCCTGCCTACCTTTTTTTAGGAGGATTGGCGGCCGGAATTTTGTTTTTTGCCGGGTTTTATACCCTTCGCGATAAGCAGGACGAATACCCAACAGCTGTAAAACTTGCCCCCATTTTTACACCTCTTTTGCTGGGTTTAGGCTTGTTCTTTCTGTTTCTCGACCTTAAACATAAGTTGTTTTTCTGGCGCTTGTACACCACCATTCGGCTGGAGTCGCCCATGAGCTGGGGTGCCTGGACATTGATGTTTATTACCCCGCTTTCGGCCATTTGGGCTGCCCTACACATCAACACACTTTTCCCACGGTGGGACTGGAAATTTGACGTAGTGAAGGACATTGTTTCCTGGTTTGCATCCTATAAAAAACACATGGCCTGGATCATGGTTATTTTGTCGCTCATACTGGGCATTTATACCGGAATTTTGTTATCGGCCTTCAACGCACGGCCTTTATGGAACACCAGTATTTTGGGGCCTTTGTTCCTAACATCCGGTTTGTCTACCGGTGCAGCCGGCATCATATTGTTATCAAAATCGGCCAAAGAGCGGCACCACTTTGCCCGCATCGATTTGGGTTTAATTGCCGTGGAGTTATTCCTGATTGTGCACATGTTTATGGGCTTTAAAGCCAGTACCCAGGTGCAAATTGATGCAGCCAACATGTTTTTGGGCGGTGAGTTTACGGCTCCGTTCTGGGGACTGGTTGTAGGGCTTGGTTTAACCCTTCCTGCCGTATTGGAGGTGCTGGAACTTCGCAAAAGGAAAGTGCACTATGCCATTGCCCCGGCATTGGTATTGTTTGGCGGGCTGCTTTTCCGCTTTATCCTGGCCCACGCCGGGCAAATGAGTCGTTGGTTATATTAAAACATCTAAAACATTATAAAATGCATACAGACAGAAGTAGAAAATACCTGAATCCATACATTGGAGGTGTATTGTTGGGGCTGGTGTTGCTGGCTGCCAACTTTGTTTCGGGGCGCGGCCTTGGCGCAAGTGGTGCTGTAAAAAGCGCCGTGGTTTCCGGCATGGAAGTAGTGGCACCGTCGCATGTGGCGGCTACGGAATATTACCAAAATTACAATGCCAGCCATCCCGGCGGGTTGTTTAAAAACTGGTTGGTATGGGAAATGATTGGCGTACTTGTTGGAGGCCTCATTTCGGGCGCCATTGCAGGACGCTTAAAATTTAAGGTGGAGCACAATCCTAAAATTACCAGCAAAACCCGCGTACTTTTTGCCGTTTTAGGCGGCATCTTTTTTGGGTTTGGCTCGCAGCTTGGGCGCGGCTGCACCAGCGGTTCTGCCCTCAGTGGCATGGCCGTTCTTTCGGTGGGAGGCTTTGTGTCCATGGCATTCATTTTCGGAACGGCATTTGCCCTGGCGTATTTTGCCCGTAAACTTTGGTTGTAAATTGTATCCAATAAAAAAATAAACTACTATGGGACCATTAATTGTATATGAACAAATATCCTCACAAACCAATTTGCTGTTGGCGCTGGTCATTGGTGTTGGCTTTGGTTTTGTGTTGGAAAGCAGCGGATTTTCATCGTCGCGCAAGTTGGCCGGTATGTTTTACGGGTACGACACCACCGTGCTGAAAGTGTTTTTTACAGCAGCCATAACCGCCATGCTCGGGCTATTATTTTTCAGCCTTTTTGGTTGGATTGACCTCAGCCTGGTGTACGTCAACCCTACTTACCTGTGGTCGGCCATTGTGGGTGGAGCCGTAATGGGTGCCGGTTTTATCATGGGTGGATTTTGCCCCGGTACGGCATTCTGTGCGGTTTCCATCGGTAAGCTGGACGCCCTCGCCTTTATTGGCGGACTGGTAATTGGGATTCTCATATTTACCGAAGGCTATCCGCTTTGGGAGAATTTGTATAAATCGTCGTATCTGGGCGAACCTACCATGAACAGCCTTATCGGAATCTCCCGCGGCGTGTTTGGCTTGTTGCTTATTTTGGCGGCATTTGGCATGTTCTTCGTAGGAGAATGGGCCGAAAAGAAATTTCCGAGAGACGAATATTAAGAGCGTTTGACCCTTTAAAAACAGAAGAAATGAACATGCGATTAAAACTGGCAGCGGCGCTCATTCCACTAGGAATTATTATTGCCGCCGTGCCTGAAAATACCACCAAACCCTTTCGACTCACCGCCACACAATTGCTGGATGAAGTAAAAGAAGGGGCGCAATTTATCACGACCGATCAGGTGGCCCGGATGGTGATTGAAAAAGACCCTTCCCTGCGTTTGATTGACCTACGCACCAAAGATGAATACGATAAGTACCATTTGCCGGGCGCGTTGAATATTCCTATTTCTGAGATTTTATCCGCCGAAAATGAGGACATCATCCACCAGGGAACGTATATGAACGTGTTTTACTCCAACGGTACAACCATGGCCAACGAGGCCTGGATGCTGACCCGTCAATTGGGATATGTGAATAATTACGTGATGCAAGGCGGTTTAAATTATTGGGCAGAAACCATTCTATCGCCCGAAAAACCCGCAGAAACCAGCCCCGACGATGAGTTTGCGCGCTACGATTTTAGGAAAGCCGCCAGCGGGGCATTGGGTGGCGGTTCGCTGGAGGTAAAAACCGACGATGCTGCAGCCGCACCCGTGCCGGCTGTTCAATCACGGAAACAGAAAAAACGGGTGGCAGGCGGTTGTTAATCATCGCTGAGCAACGTACGCTAAAGGCGTTTTACGTGCTCTTAATTTTTCTGTTCAAAAGAAACCTAGTTCTATTTCTCTAAATAATCCCGTTTACCTTCAGGTAAGGTGGCGGGATTTTTTTTGCGAAGTACTTTAATTTGTAGCCGTTCTTTTCGGGTGCGCATGATTAAAACGGGAGGTTTTTAGTTTATTTGTGTTCACAAACGTTAGGCCTTTGCATTATGGCAGTTCTCTCCAAAAATAAGTACCCGCAATCGGCGTTCGAAAAATTCGTGTTGCACTTGCATCCCCACCGCATCGATCAACGTGCCCTTCAGTTTTCCCGAACTTTCGGATTGGGCGGTATCAATGCTTTGTTGTTTGTATTGCTGGTTTTTACCGGCCTGCTCCTGCGATTTTCATACGTTCCCACAGCAACGGAAGCATACACCTCGGTGGTTCGTTTGCAACAGCAAACCTTGCTTGGAGGCTTTATTCGCAATGTGCATCACATTTCTGCCGTGTTAATGGTTGTGGTTTCCTTTTTGCACCTGCTGCGTGTTTTTTACGCACAGGCCATTTACGAAAAACGTGCTCAAAACTGGATTTTTGGTCTGGTTTTATTCCTGTTGGTGGTGGCTTCAAATTTTACAGGCTACCTGCTACCCTGGGACCAACTGGCATACTGGGCAGTAACGGTAATTACACACATGGTGGAATACATCCCGCTTTTGGGACCACCCCTGGCCGATTGGGTTCGCAGGGGCGACAGCGTAAACGGGCACACAATATTGAATTTTTACACCTTGCACACTGGTATACTTCCCATCGCATTTTTGGTAATCATGAGTTTTCATTTTTGGTTGGTGCGCAAAGCTGGAGGTGTGGCTTTGCCTCAAACTGAAAATAGTGAAAAAGTGAATGTATTGCCTCACCTGGTGGTGCGCGAAATACTGGCTTTGTTTGTGGTGCTGGCGTTTATTTTTTTACTGGCCGTTTTTTACGATGCTCCTTTACTTATACAGGCCAACCCACTTGAAAGTCCCAATCCCGCAAAAGCGCCCTGGTATTTTCTGGGTGCTCAGGAATTGCTTTTACACTTGCACCCGGTTTTTGCAGCATTTATAATCCCTCTTTGTTTAACCCTCTTTTTCTTTTCCTTGCCCTATTGGGGAAGAATTAAAGTGCATTCGGGTGTTTGGTTTAACTCCGCTCAGGGACGGAAAAGTACGGTGGCCACGATTGGGTTTTCCGGCATTTTTACTCTGGTTTTAATCGGATTGTTGGAGTATGCATTGCATGTTGAAACCTGGATGCCGGGTTTGCCGGGCTGGCTTACATCGGGAATGATCCCACTGTTGCTTTACATGGTACCCACGGGACTTTTTGTACAATGGATAGTGCACAAAAAGGGCAAGCGAAGCAGGGTGGAAGTTTTACAGGTGATAGTAACCGGAATTCTGACTTCATACCTTGTTATGACCTGTGTTTCGTGGTTTTTAAGAGGGGAAGGCATGCAACTTATTTTTTAGTGCAGAACATGAATTTTAACAGACGACAATTTATAAAGCGCCTGGTGTTAGGCCTGGCATCGGTGGAGGCTTTTTTTCTATTGCGAAATGGAGTAGGGAACAATGCCCCGGATACCAATGCGGAGGGAATGGTGAACCTGGGGAAAGTAGATAGTTTTCAAAAAGGCAATGTGTACCCTTTTGTTGCGCATAAGCTGTATGTAAAACGCATGAAGGATGGTGGATTTTTGGCGCTTTCTAACCAGTGTACGCACCTGGGCTGTGTGGTCAATCTCAATCCTCAATCAAACGGATTTAGCTGTCCGTGTCATGCATCGCATTTTAATGAAAATGGGGAGGTGTTGTCGGCACCTGCCCCCCGACCCCTTGATCAAATACCCATCCACATAAAAAATGGCGAACTGTTTGTCGATTTGGCACATCCGAAAAAACGAAACGCTTATGAGAAAAATCAATTAACCTACGCATAATGAGGCAAAGGAAAAAGATCGAAAAAATTACCCTTGTGGCCGTAATTTTAGTGCTGTTGGCCATTCCGCTTTATTTACTTATCCACCAAAGCAACAAGCCGGAATATGTTGCATCTGTAGCCAGTTATGTGGGGAAAGATGCCTGCATACAATGCCATAAAACCGCGTATGAAGATTGGCTGGGCTCGCATCACGATAAGGCGATGGATCATGCCAACGATTCAACGGTGTGGGGAAATTTTGAGGATCAAACCCTGGAATACCAGGGCAAAATCCACCGAATGTTTAAAGAAGACGGACGTTTTCTGGTGCATACTGATGGGGAGCATGGGCGCATGGAAACCTTTGAAATTAAGTACGTTTTTGGTTTTTACCCTTTGCAGCAGTATTTGGTGGAATTTGATGGAGGCCGACTGCAAACCCTGCCCCTCACCTGGAATTCAAAAGACAGTGTGTGGTACCACATGGCGGAGGCCGTATATCCTGACGAATTCATAGAACATGGAAATTGGCTGCATTGGACCAACCAGGCGCAAAACTGGAACAGCATGTGTGCCGATTGCCATTCCACCAATTTAGTGAAAGGGTACGATGTGGCTACCGATACCTACAACACCACGTGGAGTGAAATTGATGTGAGCTGTGAAGCGTGTCACGGACCAGCCTCCAAACATTTGGAATGGGCTGCAAAAGCAGAATATGCCCGCGATACGGCAGGCAATTTTGGTTTGTTGGTGAAAACCAGCGGCATCGACAATAAAGAATATGTGGACCGGTGCATGCGCTGCCATTCGCGCCGGATGTCGTTTGACGATTTCCACCATGAAGCCGACGTATACCACCACAGTGTACCCAATTTACCCATGCCGGAGAACTACCACATCGATGGGCAAATTCTGGAGGAAGACTACGTTTATGGATCATTTACGCAAAGCAAAATGTACATGAACGGGGTGAAGTGCAACGACTGCCACAACGTACACAGCGGTCAGTTGTTGTACGATGACAATCGGCTGTGTACCCAATGCCACCGCGCCGACGATTACGACACGTATGCCCACCATTTTCATAAAGCATCCGGCGAGCTGGGGCATGCAGTGGTGGCTACCGATGGGGTGAAATTTGAAGTGGGTGCAGGTACGCGCTGTGTGAATTGCCACATGCCGGCTCAGTTTTACATGGGGGTGGATTACAGAAACGATCACAGCATGCGAATTCCGCGGCCGGATTTGAGCAGCCAGCTACAGACCCCCAATGCTTGCACTGGATGTCATCTCGAGCCAGAGAATGTCCGCCCGGAAAAGCGTCCTGAGCTCCGACTCTACCAGGATTGGATGCAGGCGGCCCGCGAAGGGGATGCAGAAGTCCAAGCGGAATTGGAGCGAGCCAACCAGTGGTGTAATGCAGCTTGCGACCAATGGTATGGTGAGAATCGTCGCAAAGATGAACATTTCGGAATTGCGATTGCTGCGGGACAAAAGGCGGATGCCGGAGCAGAAGAAAAACTACTGAGAGTACTCGGACGGCGAGGCTACGAATCGCCAGCCATCGC
>JAUIMD010000081.1 GCA_030433225.1 Bacteroidia bacterium | reverse complement strand
TGCCATGTACTTTGATTTTGACACCTTGGTTACCGTTGCCGCCGGAGTATCCGAAACATCTTTTGATGTGGTTGCATTGGAAACCATTCCGCAAAAGATAAAAGGGAATTTTACCGCATCGGCAAGTGGTTACAATGCCAGCAGTGTAACCCTGCATGTTGCTGTGTCCAGTGGGGTGGAAAGCCCGGATGCATCAACCCTGCAAGTATATCCCAACCCGGCGGTTAAACACTTGATAATTGAGCAGGACCAAAGCTCCCCGATGACGATTGAAATTTTTAATGCTTTAGGACAACGGGTATACTCCGGCCAGGGAAGTGGTGAACGCACACATATTGAGGTGGGAGCGTTTGCAAAAGGTCGCTATACCGTTAAAATGAACACCGGAGGGGTAGTGGTAACGAAATCTGTAATTATTCAGTAAAAACGTACATAGGTTTACCCTATACGATGTATTGAAAAGCCAACCTCTTTGAAGTAGCTCACTTCGGAGGTTGGCTTTTTTGCCTTCTGTTATGTCGTATTTAGGCTGGTACTTACCAGGCAGCCCCGGCGTTCACGTTAATTTGATGCGAGTAATTACCAAGCATGGCTTCCAGGGTGGGTACCGCTTTCCCATTTTTTAACTCCAGCATGTATTGGTAATTGTTGTTGCCTTGTAAGGCGCTTATTTTGAGTTCATACTGCAAAAGTACATATTCCTTATCCTTGTAGGTCAGTACTCCTCCATGCGGCCCTATTTTATTAAAGTCCATTTGCGGATCATTGGCCTTTTCGTACATGTATTCTCCCGGTACAAGTTCTCCGGCAATGCGCACATACAATGTAATTACATCTCCATCCAGGGTAATAATCTCAATGCCCATGAGTTGTGTATTTTCACTAATGGCGCCCAGGTTTATAAACAGCAGGTTTTCAACGGTTGAGGTTGTGCTGTCAATTATAACGTTGGTGAATGTTGTTTCAGGCTCCTGTATATTGTCATTTTTGCATGCGAAAACTAAGAAAAGTATCCCAAGTGCAAATAGGGTAGGCTTAAAGATGTGCATGGGTTGTTTTTTTAAGGTAAATCTCCGCTTTTCAACGAGGAAAAACGGAGATTGTGAACCCGGCTATTTGCCGAACTCAAGTTCATGCGTAATGTATGCACCACTATAGCTTAGACTTAAGCTACCAATTTTGGTACCCATAAAGGTAGAAATGTCAGAGGATTGTGTAAGTTTTATTTGATTACTACCAATGGATTGAATTTTTACCAGTGAATTTGTTAGTACATAAAAGTCTTCCTCGGGCAGGTTAAATTTTTCAAAATCAGTGTCATCGCCAAAAACGATGGAACCACCAATGGAAAACTGGGAAATGTTTTCGTTTAACTGCGCCGTTTTTAATAAGGCTTTCAGGTTGTTTTTTGAAACATTGTAATCCATCGAAGGGAATTCTCCGGTTCCTAAAGTTTCTTCCGGTGTTATTAAGGAAAGGCTCACAACAACGTCAAAGCCAACGTTTGAACTTTTGCTACTGAACAATGCCTCGGTATAAAATGAAAGGTTGTGAAGGTAGGTTCCACCCTGCAAACCCATAGGGGAATAGATTGCCTGTTCGAATTCAACCTCTGTTCCATTTACTGAGGCGGTGGAAGTAGTAGTTCCGTTTCCCCCTCCATCCGGGTCAGGATTGTCACTTTTTTTACAACCGGCAACCAAAGCTGTTGCCAACAATACGGTTATGAACCAATTAAATCTGAGTTTCATGATGTTGGATTTTATGTGTGAATATTGAAATTGGCACCTGGGTAACCTGGCTCAGCCAATAGCATAAAGGTATAAAAAGGCTTAGGCAATGTCAATTAAAACTAAATAAGCATAATGCTGCGGTTATGTATGGCGGCCGTATGAAAAAAATGTAGAAAGAATATTCGGCAAGAGCCCTTGGCAATCTTCTGTTTGTAAGCCCCGAATTGATATATTTGTTGGGCAATAGTACGCACCATGGAAAACATTAAGGAACGCATTAACAACTTACGGACGGAGCTTCACAGGCACAATTATTTGTATTACGTTGAAAACCAACCCGAACTTACCGATTACGAGTTTGATAAGCACCTGGATGAACTTGCCCGGCTGGAGGCCCTGCATCCGGAATTTGCCGACCCCAATTCGCCAACCCAACGGGTAGGAAGCGACATTTCCAACAAATTTGAACAGGTTGCCCATACGTACCGAATGCTTTCACTGGCCAATACCTATAGCGAGGCCGAATTAAGAGACTTTCATCAACGTATAGTAAAAGAGCTGGGAGACGATTTTGCCTACGTTTGCGAATTGAAATTTGATGGCAGTTCCATAAGTTTAACTTACGAGCAGGGGCAACTGGTGCGTGCGGTTACCCGTGGCGATGGCGAAAAAGGTGACGATGTTACGGCCAACGTAAAAACCATCCGCAGTGTACCGCTTAGCTTAAATGGTACCGGGTATCCACCCAAATTTGAAATTCGTGGCGAGATTCTATTGCCCTTTGCCGAGTTCGATAAACTCAATAAACAACGCGAAGAGGCTGGGGAAGAATTGTACGCAAACGTACGCAACACCGCCGCAGGATCCTTGAAACTCATCAACTCATCCGAAGTGGCAAAGCGCAACCTGGATGCCTACCTGTATTACATGTTGGGGGAGGAGCTGCCAACGGACAGCCATTATGCTAACCTGCAAAAAGCGGCAGAGTGGGGCTTTAAAATAAGTAAAGATACGCAACTGTGCCATTCGATTGACGAGGTGTTGACTTACCTCGAACATTGGAACACGGCAAGAAATGAACTCCCTGTAGCCACCGATGGTGTGGTGATAAAAGTGGATTCTCTGGCCAAACAGCGTCAGCTTGGGTTCACGGCCAAATCACCGCGCTGGGCCATTGCCTATAAGTTTAAGGCCGAGCAGGTTTCCACCCGTTTAAATTCCGTTACTTACCAGGTGGGACGTACCGGTGCAGTGACTCCAGTTGCCAATTTAGAACCGGTATTACTGGCCGGAACTACCGTAAAAAGGGCGTCGTTGCACAATGCCGACATCATCAATCAGCTCGATTTACATATGGGTGACCAGGTGTATGTGGAAAAGGGCGGCGAAATCATCCCAAAAATTGTAGGGGTGGATGTGGATGCCCGTATTTTGGTAGGCGATAAGGTGTCTTTTATTCAGCATTGCCCTGAATGCCACACCCCTTTGGTGCGAATTGAGGGGGAAGCCGCGCATTATTGCCCCAATGCAGCCCAGTGTCCGCCGCAAATAAAAGGGCGTATCGAGCATTTTATTTCGCGCAGGGCCATGAACATTGAAAACCTGGGTCCCGAAACAGTAGATGCCCTTTTAAAAAACGGAATGATTGCCGACATGTCGGATTTATACCGGGTTACACGTGAGCAGCTGATTTCGTTGGAGCGAATGGGAGAAAAATCGGCCGATAACATTCTGGCGAGTATCGAACAATCCAGGGCAGTTCCGTACGAGCGGGTGCTGTTTGGGTTAGGGATACGGTATGTGGGCGAAACGGTCGCCAAGCGCCTGGCAAATGCTTTTCCGGATATCAACAGCCTGAAGGCAGCAAGAATGGACACCTTGGTGGCTACCGACGATATTGGCGGACGCATTGCAGAAAGCATTGTTACTTATTTCCAAAACGAGGAAAACATTGCTTTAGTAGAACGCCTGCAAAAGGCCGGGTTACAATTTGCTTTAGACGCGCAACAACTGGCCGAAAAAACGGAGCTTTTAAAAGGATGTACTGTCGTAATCAGCGGCACCTTTTCGATGGCACGCGATGAGCTAAAAAAGCTGATTGAAAAAAACGGCGGCAAAAACACCAGCTCCATCTCCAAAAACACCACCTTTATAATTGTTGGGGATAATATGGGACCCAGCAAAAAGGAAAAGGCCGAAAAGCTTGGGGTGGAAATGATTTCGGAAGAAGAATTTATGAATAGGATTTCAGAATAATTATGAAAAAACTACTACGCAAGAGGTATATCAGTTCAACAATTTCAAAACTGAAAAAGCAACAAAAACAAAAGCAGCCAGCCTATAAAAATTACGATGAAATAAAGAATGTTTTACTGCTGGCTGATGCAGCCGATGTGTCGGTGTACGAGCACATCAAATCCATTAAAAATACCTTTGAAAAGGATGGGAAAAAAGTAGGCATTGTATTGTTTGTGTGGGACAAAACCACCTCAGATTTTTTTGCGAAAAGCAGTACTGTAAAGGTAATTACCGAAGATAGCTTTAAATGGAATGCGGCACCTGATGCCGACGTGCTGCAATACATTTCGGGTTACGATTTATTGGTGAATTTAAACCACGCAACATCGGATTACATCGATTATTTAACGCTGCTGGCCGATGCCAAACTAAAGGCCGGAACGGCACAAAACGACACCGCCTTGCTTGACTTTATGGTGGAAACCGGTGAAACCTTTGATTTGCAGTTTTTAGCAGAACAAATAATATTTTATCTTCGCACGATTAAATCAAAAAGACAGAAAGACCAACATGGCAAGGGTTAATTTAAAGGGATTAGGTGTAGCAATGATTACGCCCTTTAGTGCTGATTTACAGGTAAATTATGCACAGCTTGAAAAGCTGACTGAGCACATTATAGCTGGTGCCGATTACCTGGTAGTGTGCGGTACCACCGCAGAAACCCCCACCTTAACCAGCAAAGAAAAGAAAGATGTGCTGGCCTGCATTAAAAAGGTAAATAATGGTCGCCTGCCCATCGTTTACGGTGCGGGAGGAAACAATACCCTGAAAGCCATTAAAGAAATTAAAGAGGCCCGCGACATGGGAGTGGATGCCATATTATCGGTGGTGCCTTATTACAACAAACCCACCGATGCGGGTATTTATGCCCATTTTGCTGCCATTGCCGGCAGTACTGATTTGCCCATTATTTTATACAACATTCCGGGGCGTACGGTAGTTAATATGCCTGCTGAGGTAACGTTGCAACTGGCACGTGAATTTGACAATATTGTAGCCGTAAAAGAAGCTTCCGGTGATTTAGAGCAAATGAAACAGCTTATAGCCGGGCGTCCGGCCGATTTTCTGGTAATTTCAGGCGATGATGGGATTACCCTTGACCTGTTAAAAGCCGGGGGAGATGGAGTGATTTCTGTTCTTGGAAACGCCTACGCCCGCGAGTGGGGAGAAATGGTACGTGCCGGGCTGCAACATCAGTGGGAAGTGGCAGCCTCCATTAGCACGCGCTTTCAAAAAATGAACGAATTCCTTTTTCTGGATGGAAATCCTGCGGGCATAAAAGCTGCGGTAGCTGAACTGGGCCTGATCGATAATTACCTTCGTTTACCCATGGTACCGGCTACTCCTGAAACAGTTGCCTTAATTAAGGGTGAGATGTAACCCGTTTGAAGCTTTCCTTATACGTTCAGGAAAAATTATGGTCCACAGATTTTAGTCCATAAAAAAGACTTTTCAACAATCATATGCAAAGGAGGATGTGTAACGCATGCTCCTTTGTTTGTTTAACGTACGTCCGTTAAAATGCCGGGCACGCGGGAATCTTTCTTAGCAGCAGAGCGCTTTCCGTTGCTTTATACAGTGATGTAACGTTGCTATTGGGGGGTAAAACCGCAATGTTGTTGTGCTCCTTTGTTAGATTATTTACCATAAATACCCATCGTTTTACGCGAACGAAAAGGCAAAAATAGCAGAGGAAGCCTTGCTAAAGAGCTTTATACATTTTATTCCTACTTAATTGATGGGAATAAAAAATGTCTTATCTTTGCCACCACCAAAAGAAGGAACCGGGAAGAAAATTTGTGCATACTTGAGCAACCAATGAAAATTGCAACTTATCCACAAATATACACCTGAAATTAAGCCTGTTGTACGCCAAAAGACCATTTTTTTTACGTATTCGTTGGTGGGTGGTTTGTCACCATTTCCTAACGGGTGAGCGCAGTAAGCGAATTAAAAACAAATGCAAATGTGCGTTTAAGGCGGGCAAATTCTGTAAATAAAAAACCGAACCAATAATGCTATTCAACAGCTTTGCATTTATAGGACTATTGTTGATTACAATGATAGTGTACTACATTCCAAAATTATCAAAATACCAGGTTGGTATTCTGATTGTCTCGAGCCTGATTTTTTATGCATGGAATGATGCTCCACTCGTGGCATTATTATTAACCTCTGCAGGAATAAATATATTGACGAGCTATTTTATCGGAACAAATAAAACTAAAAAACGAAAGCTGGTTGCATGGATTGGCGTTAGTTCAAACCTTCTGGCACTGGCCTTTTTTAAATATGCCGGATTAATTTCTCTGACATTTTTTAAAGACAATAGTATAGGCGATTTCTTAGTAACTATACCCCTGCCAATTGGCATTTCATTTTTTACGTTTCAGGGAATTAGTTTGGTAGTTGATGTGTACAAAGAAAATCATTTCGATAATGATAAAATCATTTCAAAATCATTAGCGGTTCATGCAAAAAACACCTTGTTTTTCATTTCATTTTTCCCCCAGCTTGTGGCAGGCCCTATTGTTAAAGCCCATGAATTTCTCCCTCAAATAAAAACGAAGTTGTTTAAGGACATAAACTGGGAAAAGAGTTTTAGAGAAATAGTGTTAGGTTACTTTTTTAAAATGGTGGTTGCTGATAATTTAAAGGACTTTACTTACTGGATCGCATATCCTTATTTTGAAGGAAGGGATAGCTTTAGCTTGATTACGATGCTGTTTGGCTTTTCTTGTCAGATTTATGCTGATTTCGCCGGATATTCTCTGATTGCCATTGGTATAGCCCGGTTATTCGGTTATAACCTCAACGAAAACTTTAATTTCCCCTATATATCTTCATCGTTTAAGGAGTTTTGGAAGCGATGGCACATCTCCCTGTCGTCCTTTTTGCAAGAATACTTATACATTCCGCTAGGTGGAAACAAGAAAGGAAAGTATAGAACCTACGTGAATTTAATTATAACAATGGTATTGGGAGGTCTTTGGCATGGTGCAGCATTAAGTTATGCGGTTTGGGGAGCTTTTCATGGCTTTGCATTAGCCATCGAACGTTTTTTTATTTCAAAAAATAAACAGCAAACTCAAAAGATTCCTGTTCGTATTTTCAAAACACTGTTTGTTTTTTCTACCGTATCATTGGCCTGGTTGTTGTTTAAATTGCCAGAGTTCAGTCATGTTGTGGAATATCTTAAATGCATTGCACTGAACAGTAAAAAAGCCCCGAGTTTAGGCCTGATATTATCCATAATGATTTTCTCAACACCTGTAATCCTGCACCATCTATACTATATATACATCTCCAACTACGAGGGACGTATAATTCACAAAATAAAGTTTGCATTTTATGGCATGCTGCTTTTCCTGATTTTGACAAATAGTGGTATTCCGGGTAGTTTTATTTACTTTCAATTTTAGCACCTGTCATGATAAAAAAAGCTATAGGTTTTACAATTTTTCTTTTGTTTTTATGGGGCGTATATATTAATTATCAGCCTTTTAGTTATTCTCAGCATCAATGGCAGGAAAATATCATCCGTGCAGAGAAATTTATTTATGATATGGATAGCATTGACAACTTAATTGTTGGTTCGTCGTTGGCAAAAAGAATTGAGATGGATAGCCTGTCCGATTTTTACAACCTGTCATTTTCAGGGCAA
>JAUIMD010000080.1 GCA_030433225.1 Bacteroidia bacterium | reverse complement strand
TATCTTGCTAAAGCCAATCTTATGGGTTCACTCGAAGCCCTAGGCTTTAATGTAGTGGGTTATGGTTGCACCACCTGTATTGGTAATTCAGGTCCTTTATTAGAGCCCATTAGCGATTGTATTAAAGAGGGTGATCTCTCAGTTGCTGCCGTATTATCTGGCAACCGAAATTTTGAAGGACGCCAGGGACCCGGGGCAAGAACCTTATTGGCATCGCCGCTGGTAGCAGCAGCAACTGCAATTAAAGGAGTGGTTACTGACCCCAGAACAATTATGAACGCTTAAAACAGAAAAAATGGCTTACGATAAATTTGAAGTATTAACCAGCACAGCATATCCCTTACCCATAGAAAACGTGGATACCGATCAAATTATTCCGGCACGTTTTTTAAAGGCAACAAAACGTGTAGATTTTGACATTAACTTTTTTCGCGACTGGAGATTTGACGCCGAAGGAAACCCCATTGAAGATTTCCCGTTAAACAACCCGAAATACGCAGGTTCTAAAATTTTGGTAGGTGGAAAAAATTTTGGATCCGGTTCTTCCCGCGAGCATGCAGCATGGTCGGTGTACGACTTTGGCCTGCGTTGTGTAATTTCATCGTTTTTTGCAGATATTTTCCGAAACAACTGTTTAAATGTGGGAGTGTTGCCCGTACAGGTATCTCCTGAATTTGCAGAAAAGTTGTTTGCTGCTATCGAGGCAGATCCCAAAACTGAAATTAAAGTGGATTTACCCGCTCAAACTGTATCCCTGGTGGCAACCGGAGAATCGGAATCGTTTGAAATAAACGGGTATAAAAAAGGAAATATGCTGAACGGTTTTGACGATATTGACTATCTGCAGAACATTAAAGACGAAATCAAAGAATTTACCAAAACAAGACCTTTTTAAGCAGGTCTTGTTTTTTTACTTTCACCCGTTCCAAAGGTACGCAGGTATACACCGGGTAGAGCAATAAGCGGCGTATACTGCGGAATTGAAAATCTTTAACATCATTCTATGAAGAGCGCGAAATTAGAAATAATGGACACCACCCTGCGCGATGGGGAACAAACCTCGGGTGTATCGTTTGCGGCACAGGAAAAGCTGGCCATCGCAAAATTGTTGCTTGAAGAAGTAAAGGTGGACCGTATTGAAGTGGCTTCGGCCCGTGTTTCGCAGGGTGAGTTTGAGTCGGTGAAAAAAATTGCCGACTGGGCAAAAGCATCGGGCCATCTGCATAAAGTGGAGATTTTAGGGTTTATTGATGGAAATGTAACAGTCGACTGGATTTACGATACCGGTTGCCGGGTGTTAAACCTGCTGGCAAAAGGCTCGCTAAAACACGTTTCAGAGCAGTTGAAACGTACGCCTGAGCAACATGTGGAGGACATAAAAAAGGTAATTGCCTACGCCCGCTCACGAGAACTGGAGGTAAATATTTACCTGGAAGACTGGTCGAATGGGATGATGAACTCACCCGAATACGTCTTTGCCATAATGGACGGTTTAAAGGATGAGCCCATAAAACGGTTCATGCTGCCCGATACGCTCGGCATTTTAAACCCTCACCAAACCTACGAATATTGCAAACAGGTGCGCGAAAGGTACCCTGAATTGCACCTCGACTTCCATTCGCACAACGATTACGACTTTGCAGTAGCCGATACCTTTGAAGCAATTCGTGCCGGTATCAACGGCGTGCACACCACCGTAAATGGTTTGGGAGAACGGGCAGGGAATGCTCCCCTATCTTCCGTTATCGGGATTTTAAACGACCATTTAAATGTGCCCAATAGCGTGGATGAATCGAAGCTGAACAAGGTGAGTAAAATTGTAGAATCGTTTTCCGGAATCCGTATTCCAACCAATAAACCCTTGATTGGCGAATTTGTATTTACGCAAACGGCAGGCATTCATGCAGATGGAGACAGCAAAAACAACCTGTATTTCAATGCATTGTTGCCCGAACGATTTGGTCGTAAGCGGGAATATGCGCTGGGGAAAAACTCGGGAAAAGCCAGTATAAAAAAGAACCTGGAAGAGCTGGGAATTGATTTGGACGATGAGGCCATGAAGCTCATTACCAAACGCATTATTGAGTTGGGGGATAAAAAGGAACGCGTCTCAAAAGAAGATTTGCCTTACATCATTTCCAATGTACTGGATACCGAAAAAAGTGAGCAAAAAATTAAGGTGCTCAATTATTCACTTTCGCTGGCATATGGCTTAAAACCTGTGGCGCAGGTGCGTATACTTATTGATAAAAAACCCTACCAGGAAACTGCAATTGGCGACGGGCAATACGATGCGTTTATGAAGGCCCTTTGGAAGATTTATGAACGCCTGGGGAAAAAGCGCCCGCTGCTGAGTGATTACGTAGTAACCATTCCTCCGGGCGGCCGTACCGATGCTTTTGTTGAGACCATTATTCATTGGGAATTTGAAGGCCGTGCATTTAAAACGCGGGGGCTGGATGCCGACCAAACTGAGGCTGCCATACAAGCCACAGTTCGCATGCTAAACCTGATTGAACACTGGCAGTAATGTAGTACTTAAAGTAAGTTGGAGTACTTCGAATACTTAAAATCTCTTCAATAAATAATAAACAATAGACAATAAAAAATAAATAATATCGCAAAAATGAAACTAAACATTGCCGTACTTCCCGGAGATGGGATTGGACCAGAAATTGTTGAACAAGCCATGAAAGTAGTAAACGCCGTTTGTGCTAAAAAAGGGCATGATTTGGAAGCTACCTATGCCCTTACCGGCGCCTGTGCTATTGATGAGGTTGGGGACCCATACCCACCTGAAACACACGAAATCTGTATGAATTCGGATGCCGTACTTTTTGGTGCTATCGGAGATCCTAAATTTGATAACAACCCCAAAGCAACTGTGCGTCCTGAGCAGGGATTGCTGCGCATGCGTAAACAATTAGGTTTGTATGCCAATCTGCGTCCGGTAATGAGTTTCCCTTCGTTGTTGCATAAATCACCATTGCGCCGCGATTTGGTGGAAGGAGCCGAATTTATGTGTATTCGTGAATTAACCGGAGGTATTTATTTTGGCGAAAAAGGCCGTTTGGATGGTGGGAACACCGCCTTTGACAATTGCGTGTACACCCGCGAAGAAGTGGAGCGCATCCTGAAGCTGGCCTACGAATTTGCCTTGAAAAGCCGTAAGAAATTAACCGTTGTAGATAAAGCCAACGTGTTGGAAAGCTCTCGTTTATGGAGAGAGGTAGCCCAGGAAATGGCACCGAATTACCCGGAAGTAACTACCGAATATATGTTTGTGGATAACGCTGCGATGCAGATTATTCAGTGGCCTAAAAACTTTGACGTAATGGTTACCGAAAATATGTTTGGTGATATCCTGACCGATGAGGCTTCTGTTATTGGTGGATCGCTGGGAATGTTGCCATCGGCATCCGTAGGTATCCACACCAGTGTATTTGAGCCCATTCACGGTTCATATCCGCAAGCGGCAGGCAAAGACATTGCGAACCCATTGGCTACCGTTCTTTCAGCCGCTATGATGTTCGAGTACGCTTTCGACTTGAAAGAAGAAGGGCAACTGATTCGTGATGCTGTAAACGCTTCGATGGATGCCAAAGTAACCACCGAAGACATTGCCGACGATAAAACCAAAGCTGCTAAAACCTCCGAAGTAGGTACCTGGCTGGCCGATTGGATTTCGAAACAATAAGCTACATTACCATCGTATAGAGAAAAGGAATCACGGTTGTGGTTCCTTTTTTTTGTTTTGAAAATTTATATATTTTAGCACTCGCGAACCATTTAATTAACTTATGAAGCAAATTGTTTTGTATGTATTCCTCCTGTTTTTTTTGTTTGAATTTGAAACCCATGCCCAAAAGAGGTTTGGCATAAAAGCAGGATATAACAATACCTTTTTCAGGACAGGTGAGGACGACGATCTCGGAAATATTGATGCTAAAAACGGATTCAACATTGGGGGCATTTGGGAGGTCCCTCTATCGCAACGAGCGAGTTTTGAAACCGGCCTTGGATTTGAAAATAAAGGAGTAAACTATGATCCTTTAGGAAATGTTTTTTCTTTTGGGAAGAAACCCGAAGGATACCTGCAATATGATCTTTTGTATTTTAACCTGCCTTTGACCCTGCGTTTTAAATGGGGAGAAGGACTTGTTAAGCCTACCTTTGCGATTGGGCCATATTTCTCATACTTATTAAGTGCAAAATATAAATTTACCGGAGACCTAACAGCAATGGCCGAAACAGAATATGGAGATTCGGATGGTGTATTTGAAGTAGGCTTTGAAGAGGAAGACGATGTTTTTATACCTTTCGATTTAGGTTTAAGTATTTCCTTTGGTATTGCAATTGAAGATGTACGCATAGAACTAGGTTACGACAGGGGTTACATGGACATTCAAACCATGTATGAAATGGATAATTATATTAAAAATGATGTGTACAAAATATCACTGAGTTACATGTTTGGGTTGTATTAAAGGTGACTTTTCCTGCATTAAAATATGGTGGATTAAAATACCGTTAAACGTATCAAAAGACATATTCTATTTAAATACACAAACCGTTAAAATTTTCAATATGTACAAACTTTATGTGTTGCTTATTTTATCATTCAGCCTTACGACGTGTGATAAAAACCAAATAAGCGAAATAAAATTGGAGGAAGAACCAGAGCCAATAGCCTACCGATTAACTCAATACAATTATTATTCAGAAAATGAATTAATTCAAAGTTTATCTTATTCATATAATGATGAATCTTTGGTTAAATGGTCAGCAACAGATGTATTATCGGATGAAACAGATAGTGTAGTTTTTACTTATGAGGGTAATTGGGCAACAGGCTACGAATATTATAAGGGGGAATTGGATTATAAGCTGGACTTTCTAATTGAAAATGGATTAACAACTTTATTTAATTCATATCGAAAGCAGGATGATAGTAGTTGGGGCTTGTCGTGGAGGCAAACCTTGCATTATTCCGGCAAAAATTTAAATGAACTGATAACCGAATATGATTTATTATATCCATCCATGGCTTCAAAATATAAAGATGCATATGTTTTTAGAGAGGATACACTAACTGAGACGGTTTCCTATCATTGGATTAGTGGAGGTTGGGAACCGTTTGAAAAATTGGTATATGCATATTCATCCGGGAATATTGCTGAAATCGTCCAATATGATGAAGAGAATGACGACTGGTTTGTTAAGGGAAAATATTCCTATGCTTATAGTGAGGAAGTTTTGAAAAGTATAACGGATAGTGAATGGAACCGATATGAAGAAATCTGGGAGGTTGGAGACACTATGACATTTCAGTATGATGCAAATGGTAACATATCCGTTATTGAATATGGAGACGATGACCGGGAGGAGTTTGTGTATGAACCAGGTAAAGGAAATCTATCAAACTTCTTATTTAGCAATGGTTTTACAGAATTAGGTCTCGACATATTGAAGAGTGGAAACCTAAATAATGAAAACCATGGTTTAATGGAAAGGAATCTGCCTTTTGTTATCACTAACCCCAGGCATCCATTTTATATAGGAAATACAGTTTTTTATGAACATTAAGCGTTAGAAGCCTTAATTTCAATTTATTACATAATATTAAAGCTATATTTTTTAAAAAAAATTTAAGCAAGAATCTTAAAACAAAAAGGCTGCCTCAAAAATGAAGCAGCCTTTGTTATGTAAAAGAAATAATCTTTTTAGTTACGATCAATAGCGTTCAGGTCGTTGAAAGCTACTTTTAAGCGCTCTACCATAGAAACCTGGCCGGCACGCAACCATACGCGTGGGTCGTAGAATTTCTTGTTTGGTTTTTCGTCGCCATCAGGGTTACCGATTTGTCCTTGCAGGTACGCGCGGTTTTTAGCTTCGTAGGCACGAACTCCATCCCAGGTAGCCCATTGTGTATCGGTATCAATGTTCATTTTGATTACACCGTAGCTGATTGCCTCACGAATTTCAGCGTTAGTAGAACCTGATCCACCATGGAATACAAAGTTGATTGGGTTTTTAGCTGTTAAGCCATCTTTTTTAATCAGGTACTCCTGAGAATCACGCAGGATGGTAGGAGTCAATTTTACGTTACCTGGTTTGTAAACACCGTGTACGTTACCAAAAGAAGCAGCCACAGTAAAGTTTGGAGATACTTTGCTCAACTCGGTGTAAGCGTAGTATACATCCTCAGGTTGCGTATATAATAAAGAAGTGTCTACATTTGAGTTGTCCACACCATCTTCTTCACCACCGGTAATACCCAGCTCAATTTCCAGGGTCATGCCAATTTTTGACATGCGTGCCAGGTATTCTTTACAAATGGCAATATTTTCTTCCAATGGCTCTTCAGAAAGGTCAATCATGTGTGAGCTGAACAAAGGCTTACCTGTTTCAGCATAAAATTTTTCACCCGCATCCAACAATCCGTCGATCCAGGGCAATAATTTTTTAGCAGCGTGGTCGGTATGTAAAATTACCGGCACACCATATGATTCTGCTAACAGGTGTACGTGTTTTGCACCTGAGATGGCACCTAAAATAGCGGCATCTTTTGATGGGTTTCCTTTACCCGCGGTAAACAGCGCACCACCATTAGAGAACTGGATAATTACAGGAGAGTTTACTTCTTTTGCAGCTTCCATAACCGCATTGATAGAATCGCTTCCAACAACGTTTACGGCTGGCATTGCAAAACCTTCTGCCTTTGCAATCTCAAATACTACCTGTAAGTCCGGACCAGAAACAACCCCTGGCTTTACTTTGTCTAATACTTTGGTCATTGTGATAGGATATTTAGTAAATAATAAATTTTGTGTTTTTCCCTCTTTTTGTCAATTCCTGACTGCCTTTAAACCGAAAGAGCGGGTTTACATTTGTTTGTGTTGTTATTATCGTTTTAGGTTGATAATAAATGGTTGAAAATCAGTTTTATAAATTTTCTTCCATCGCTTGTTTTTGCGGCTGTAAATATATTAACCTTTTTCTGGTTTTACACGTGAAAAACAGATTTTTGCATGAAAATTATCCTATTTAAATTCTTTTTTAAAAAAGGGTGGATGTTGTGCTGGCAATATGTCTTTTGCGTTAATTAAAACCTGGGTGTACGCCGGATTAAAACGGATATCCAATGGCGAAATTAAAGGCGGTGTCGCGCCATATGGGATTAAATACCCAACGGTTGCCGGCGCTGCGTTGTGGGTCGTGAAGCTTTATTCCATAGTCAAAGCGAAACACAAAGTAGTTCATGTCAATGCGTAAGCCGGCTCCGTAACCCAGTGCAATTTGTTTGTAAAACGTATTAAACCGAAACACGCCACCCGGCTGGTCGTCCACATAATCGTAAATGGTCCAAATGTTTCCGGCATCCACAAAAAGGGCTCCTTCAAAAATCGACACGAGTTTAAAACGGTACTCCACGTTAGCCTCCAGCCGTATATCTCCCAACTGGTTTATGTTGAGGGTGTCGGTAAAGGTACCGGGGCCCAATGAGCGTACCCGCCAGGCCCGCAAACTGTTGGCACCACCGGCAAAATAGCGTTTTTCAAAGGGGAGTACCCGCCGGTTTCCATAGGGGTAGGCTACTCCCATGGCTAACCGGTACACAAGGCTGTTTTTTTCGTTAATGTAATTGTTGTAAGTCCCATCAACGTCCAGTTTTACGTATTGCGAAATGGGCACATCCATAAAGGTATTGGCGCCGGTGGAATCTTTGGGCGCATGGGTATAGGTTTGCACAGCATTCAGCAGGTTCCCCGAACTTTCGGCACTGATGCGCAGGTA
>JAUIMD010000079.1 GCA_030433225.1 Bacteroidia bacterium | reverse complement strand
TGCTGCGTAATTCCTCCCGCTTCACCGGCAATAACGTTGGCATTTCGGATGTAATCCAACAGTGAAGTTTTACCGTGGTCAACGTGTCCCATTACGGTAACAATGGGCGGGCGGTCAATCAGGTCTTCCTCACTGTCCTCTTCTTCCTGAATAGCCTCCGACACCTCAACGCTCACAAACTCTACCCCGTAGCCAAACTCCTCGGCCACTAAACTAATGGTCTCGGCATCTAAACGTTGGTTAATGGATACGAACATCCCCAGAGACATAAAGGTTGAAATTACGTCATTTACAGCAACGTTCATCATTACCGCCAACTCGTTTGCCGTAACAAATTCGGTAATTTTTAATACCTTATTTTCTGCTGCCTGTCTTTCCAGTTCGGCATTTTGCCTGTCCGAAACGGCATCACGTTTATCTCTACGGTATTTGGAACCTTTTGACTTTCCTTTATTGGTCAAGCGAGCCAGGGTATCCTTAATTTGCTTTTGAACATCGGCCTCGCTAACTTCGGTTTTAACCGGACGTTTGCCACCTTTTTTATTGGGGCGTTGCTGCCCGGGACGCTGAGGCCCTCTTTGACCCGGCCCCATATTAGGACGATCGAGATTAACCTTTTCGTTGGATTTTTTTATCCGCTTACGCTTCGGTTTAGCCTCATCACCTGAAGCCGAATCCGATGTTTTTTCATCCTTCAGCTTAATTTTATATACCACCTTGGGGCCTGACAATTTCACCTTGTTAGGCTTGTAAACATCATCCTCTCCCTTGTTATCCGAATCGGTTGATTTGGTATCTTTTTTGAGCTTTTCGCGATCCTCCCGTTCCTTACGGCGTTCTTCTTTCGATTTTTTTACGGGACGCGTTCGTTGGTTTATTTGCGTTAGATCTATTTTATCAACAACCTTTATTTTACTGCTTAATTCAGCTTTGGTTGGAATAAAGTCTTCTTCTTTCTTTTCAGTTTCCGCACCTTCTTCAGTGGTCACTTCTTCGGCAGCCGGTTGTTCGCTCTGCGGCTTTTCTGCGGCAGGTGATTTTTGTACGGGTTCCTCCACTTTGGGTGCGGGCACTTCAACAGGCTTTTCTTCTTTTACCACCTCTTCTTGGGCGGGAGCTGCTTTTTCTTCCTGTACGTTTTCAGCAGCAGGTGCTTCCTCGGCTTTTTTAGGACTTTTGGGCTTGTTTATCGCATCTAAATCAATGCGGTCCACCACCTTTAGCTTGGGCTTTTCTGATTTCAGGCTTGTAAGGGTATCTGCCGGTTCTTCCTTCTCCTCTTTCAACGAAACCTGCTGATGCGGCCCTTCCTCCAAAATAACAGTTTCTCTCTGTTTTTCTTTGGTGTGACGGCGCTCACTTACTTCTTCTTTTTCTTCTTTGGCCTTTAGGTCAGGAGCAAACTCCGTTACTAAAACCTCGTAAGTTTTCGCATCTATTTTTGTATTCGGAGTGAATTTAACGTCGTTAAAGCCGTTGTTTTGAAGGAACTCTACCATCGTAGAAATCCCGACATTAAATTCTCTCGCAATTTTACTTAACCGTTTTACTTCCATACGCAGCGAAGATAGAAAAACCCCTACAATTTAACAAAGGTGCATTTGTGCCTTAAATCTTTAAAAATGCGGGTTTTATTCAAATTCTGATTTTAAAATTCTTATTACTTCATGAATTGTTTCTTCCTCCAAATCGGTACGTTTCACCAATTCTTCTACAGACAATTCCAATACATTTTTGGCTGTATCGCAACCAATATTTTTCAATTCGTCAAGTACCCAACCTTCAATTTCGTCGGCAAACTCTTCGATGTTCACATCCTCATCGTCCATTTGAATCGTATCACGATACACATCAATATCGTAACCTGTCAGCTGGCTGGCCAGTTTTATATTCAGTCCTCCTTTACCGATGGCCAGCGACACCTCTTCCGGCTGAAGGTACACCTCGGCTTTCATGGTATCGTCGAACAATTTTACGGATGAAATTCGGGCAGGACTTAATGCCCGGGTAATGAACAACTGGTTGTTATTGGTAAAATTGATGACATCGATGTTTTCGTTTCTTAACTCACGTACAATGCCATGAATACGGGCACCTTTCATCCCAACACAGGCTCCAACCGGATCAATACGATCGTCGTATGATTCCACCGCAACCTTAGCGCGCTCGCCTGGCACACGTACAATTTTTTTAATGGTGATTAAGCCATCAAAAATTTCGGGTACTTCCAATTCGAACAAACGCTCCAAAAACACCGGAGAAGTTCGGCTCAATATAATAAGCGGAGTATTGTTTCGCATTTCTACCTTAGCCACTACGGCACGCACCGCATCTCCCTTACGAAAATAGTCCGATGGAATTTGCTCAGTTTTTGGCAAAATAAGTTCATTGCCTTCATCGTCAAGCAGCAAGGTTTCTTTTTTCCATACCTGATACACCTCGGCGGTTATTATTTCGCCAATACGGTCTTTGTATTTGGAATAGATATTGTCCTTTTCGAGGTCCATAATCATGGAAGCCAGGCTTTGACGCAGGTTTAGAATTGCTCTTCTGCCAAAGTCCTGGAATTTCACTTCATCCGTAGCCTCCTCGCCCACTTCGTAATCCTCATCAATTTTTTTGGCATCTGATATGGAAATCTGCAGGTTTCTGTCTTCCACAGCACCGTCTTCCACTACTTCACGATTTCGCCAAATCTCAAAGTCGCCCTTATCGGGGTTAATGATGATGTCGAAATTTTCATCTGTACCAAACATTTTACGCAAAGCACTTCTAAACGCATCCTCCAAGACACTCATCATGGTAGGACGGTCAATATTTTTGAGTTCCTTAAACTCCGAGAAGTAATCGATTAAATTTAGATTATCCATAACACCTTATTCTTTGAACTTTATAACGGGCTCAACGGAAGCTACTTCTTCCATGTCAAACGTTAGTTTTCGTATTATTTCTATTTTTTTCTTTTTGCCTTCTTCTTTTACCTTTTCAGAAAATTCGATGGAGAAGCTGGATGCGTTCACTTCGATCAACATCCCTTTTTGCGGTTTCATGCCGTCTTTTTTCACCAGCACCTCTGTACCTTCGTACTTTTTATATTGGCGCCATACTTTAAAAGGGCCAACTCCCGGCGAGGAAACTTCCAGCTCAAAATCTTCTTCCTCACGATCAAGGGAACCTTCTATTAAGCGGCTAATGTCCACGCAATAGCTTATGTTCACCCCCGAATCTGAATCAATAAGTACTGTTATTTGATTGCTTTTGGAGACCTTTAATTCGACCACAAATACATCATCCTCCTTTAATTTCTCTTCGATGAAGGAATACACCAGTTCAGTTGAAATCATAATTTACAGTACTAAAATAGGGGACTTCAGCCCCCTATTAAAAATTAGCGGTGCAAAGATAGGAAACATTACACAATTATCAAATTAATACAGGAAGCAGTTTAATGCGCAGTTGTCCGAAAAAAAATTATTCAAATTCCTTATTTAGAACGCTCCAGAGGAAGTACCAAATATTAACACACATGAAACACTATTTTTACATTCATCCTCATTTCAATTAACACACTGTATCAACTATTAACATTTTGCAACTTCTTTAACAAAGTATTGACATAACCAACTGATAATCAAACAGGGCAATTCAAAATTTATCGAAGAAATATTTTGCGTTGTGCTGATAATTGTTTTAAATTTGGGGTACACAAAACAGGTAGATTTTTTCATAGTTAAGGTTTAGGTTAAATGGGTTAAGGGTGATGCCAATCACCCTTAATTTTTTTTACCCCCTTTCCAATCTATTTTTTTACTCGGATTACAGCCCTGCCCGCCCTACACAAAGCACCCGTAAATCTCACTATATCAGCAAATTTACTTCTGTCACACCACCACATTTCAACTACATCCAAACAAGGCAACCCACCGACCTTTTGCAACAATTGCCTGGTTACATTACGTAAGACTACACCAACAACAAGGGGAATCAAAAGGGGAATTCACATTGATTTCCATCAAAAAATAAAAGGGAAGTACAAGCAGGAAGACCGCTTAAAACACGTTATCGGGAACGATTAGGACGCACGTAATAATTATTTCTTCGGCCGGGCCTTTTGGGTTTTTCAACCACGCCTTTATTAGGCTGCAAACAGGCACACCCCGGGGCCCGCAAGTCTTTGTATTTTAAGCCAGCCTCGGTTCGGTTGGCATCTTTCTGATTATTCAAACTAAAGGTTATTGCTATTTCGTGCATGCTGTTTTGACGCACCGAAGGCACAAGGTAGCTATAGTTCAAGCCAATGCGGTAACGGCTTTGATCTTCCATAGGCAACACTACGCCAAAATGAAACAGGTTGGTATTTTCTGTAATGTTTGCATTGTAAACCGTACGGCAGGAATATCCAACCGAAAGCCCTGACCACGAAAGATTAGCTCCGAATTGGGTATTGCGCATTTGGCCTATTTGCTGCTGACTAAAAATGCCAAGCTGGTGTTCCAGCAAAAAGTAAGGTTGAATGGCCACTACAATTTGTGGCCCGGAGAAGAGCAATGGCTGATAATAACTGGCCCAGAGCGAACTTTTATAGGGCATATCGGGCGAGGCAATGCCCCCTCCCTGCTCAAACACGCCGGTATACTCGCCATTAAACGTTTTGTGGTGTACGGCACCTCCCAGCTCTAAAATACGGTCGCTATACCATTTACCGCTATTTTTATTCAGGTTCCACAAAAGGTAAACGCCACCCGAAACATCCATAGCCTGTCCATTTCCTTCAAACCCATAATTGGTATAAGCGGGCGAGTTCCCCAGCACCACTCCGTAATAAGGGTCTATCTGATCACCAAAAACCAGGCTCCCCTTATCCAGCGTCTCGGAATAATATTTTCCGGAGATGCCTCCCGCCAACACCACGTTATCTGCCATGCGCACATTGCCAGCGAATGACAGCCCAACACTACTTCGCTTTAAATACATGGTACTTAACCCTTCGGTGGCACCTTCGATGGCAACCCCGCTAAAGTTAATGCGCTTACTGTTATGCTGGAAAGCCTGTTCCACCACAATGTAGTTTCCTATATAATGATCGGTTTGCCCCACACGGTTAGCCTGCGCAAGTGTTGCCACCTGCAAACCACCCCTTAAGCCTACGTAGGCAGGGTTAATGTAATTCATAAACACGGCCGGCTGACTTATAGCCATATCCTGACTTACTGCGCGCTGCGGCAGCCATAAAAACACCATCCATATGAACGCTACAAACTTGTTCACTTTTATCGTATTAAATAAACCGTTCCGTTATACGAATCGTACGGCTCATTTTCTTTTCCATACATTTTTGTACACTTTCAACTCATACTCTTTTTCGCCTATGCCATAGGCCTTAAACACCCGGGCATTTTGGTCGTCAAGATTGGGAGCAAATGCATTGGGGAAAAACAAACCACTGTTCAGCCCCGGTTCATATCCAATGGAATCAGCATCCACACATCCATACTGATTGGTAGTAACCAGCTTTATGGTGAAGTTTCCATTTTCGGAAAAGTACCTTACCTGGTCATCGCAACTTTGTATGGAATCTCCGTTCTCATAAATCCACACACAATTAATGGCATTTTGAGTGACATTAAACAAGTGCAATTCGCGGGGAGATTCTCCAACTTCAGCACTGTCGATGCCAGCCAGGGGTTGTGGAAGCACCGAAACGGTGGCCTCCTCCTGGGTGGAACATCCATAATTATTTTCAGTAACCAGCGTTACGGTGTATTTCTTAATTTGGCCGGAGCGGTTTTCGTAGCGATAAATAGGATCAGCGCTTACCGTTGTGTCTGTTCCAAAATTCCACAGGTGATATCCCCCGTTACCTATTGCTTTTGGTCTGTACACAAAAGGTGAACAGTTGCTGGTGTCGGTGGGGAAAATACGGTCGTTAGGAGACGGATGGATGGTGACCGTTTTTTCGATATAGCTTGAACACCCGAACACCCCAACTGAACTTACCACATTTACCCCTACCTTATAATCTCCGGGACTTGTAAATAAGTGCTCGGGTGCCGTTAACCGGGAAGAATCTCCATCGCCAAAATCCCACCGATAGGCCCCAATAGCCACATCCGTTTGCAAAGCAAAATTTATGGGTTCATCGGCACAAACCGTATCCGGGCTCAGCATGGCTATGGTGGGGGTGGGCTCAACTACCACACTGTCTACCAGCGTGTCGATGCCACAAAAATTATTTACCGTAAGCTTCACGTAGTATTTCCCGGGCTTAAGGTATGTATGCATGGTTTCGTTGCGTGAGGTGTCCACATTTCCATCCCCAAAATCCCAGAAGTTTTTGCGAATAAAGGCACTGGTATCGGTCGAGAAGTTTTGAAAATAAACTGGAGTTCCCACACAAACCAACCGCGGCCGCATGCTGAAATGCGCATCTACCGTTTGAGGCCGAATTGTTATGTCTTTTTGCACGGTATCCACCCCACATAAATTACCGGCAACCAGGGTAACGGTAAACTTTCGGGTAAGCGTATCGGTAATAAACAAGTTGGATGGATTTTTTTTACTACTGGTATGGCCATCGCCAAAGTCCCAATAATAGGTATCCGGACTTCCCTCCGTTAAGTTTTTAAATTGCACATTTACCGGCGAACATTCCCATTCATGCATCATCTCAAACCTTCCGGTGGGTTTTGGCAATACCTTTATGGGCACAGAAAAGGTATCGGAGAAGCAGGCATTTCCAACCACAAAAGAAACAGTATAAACAGTATCGTTAAGTCCCTGCTGCAACAGCAGGTCGGCAGGGGGCAACAAGGTTGTAGCCGAATCGCCATTGCCAAAATCCCAGGCAAAACTGAGCGGCACGTTTAGTTGTTCATAATTCTGATACAACATGGTATCTACCGTAAACACGGGGGTAAACGGCGCACAACCGGTAACGGTATTCACCGAAAAGAATGCCGCCGGTGGTGCCGAATACACTTCCACATCTACACTATCGGTAAAAAATCCATCGCAACGGGTAGAATAACTCCACTTAAACCGGTACACATCCGACCCCTGAATACGAATTACAGGGAGTACTGACCTGCGGTTTGTCCCCTCAATATACGCCACACTGCCCTGGTTCAGTGCCTGAATTTCCCATTCTATATTGGAGGGATTATGCTTCCATTCCATTATAAAAAAAGCGGACAAAGGCAGCTCCATTGTATTTCCGGCATCCAAACATAAGGTTGGAGGAAAGAAGTCGATTGCCTCAGGGGCTTCCTGCACATATACCGTATCGGTCTGCACCAAAGTGCCGCAGGGGTTTTCTATCACCAGCGAAACCGCGTAAGCACCCCATTCAGCGAACAAAACCGCCTGCCGAACACTATCGGTTGTAGACAAGTATTGCCAGGTAGAATCCTGCGAAGGGGTAATTCGGTGGATGGTCCAGTGTTTTAGCAGTCTGTCGCCGGTGGAATGGTCCGTGAGGTGCAAGGTATCCTTCACACACAGGGTATCGCTATTTTTAACAAACGACACCTGTGGACTTTCATACACAAAAAACGCACTGGAATCACGTATAATACCTTTATACAGGTTGGTGGAAAAATCAACAGAAACCTGGTAAGCCCGGTTGGTTTCAAAGAATTGAACGACAGGATTAGCGGAGGTTGAATCCGTACCCTCGAGGTACCGCCAGCCCTGATGGGGGGTAATGGTCCATACCAGGGTGTCGATGGTTTCTTCATCCGAATAATTCAACACCAGCCAGTCGGCTGCTGCAAAGCGAAAACTGTCGCACTGAAAAGCAGGCAATGGCAAAT
>JAUIMD010000078.1 GCA_030433225.1 Bacteroidia bacterium | reverse complement strand
CAGTTGGGTATTTGACCCCCGGTATTCCTTCTCGCAAGCACTCATACGCCCCGACAATGTGATTATTAACCGGAAAGCATATTACAATTTTGTGCCCAATATTTATTTGTTTGAGGTTCTTGCCCTCAAGGGAACCACTTTTATGGGTGTGTTTTTAATGATGGAAAATTCCATTGACCCTAATTCACTGATGTTCTATTACCCTAACGAGGTAGCACAATTTGCCCTATCCGCCCACCTCACCACATTCTCGCATTAAGAGCGAACCGGCACATTGGTATCCCACTGGATTTTTACCATTTTTGTGGCCTAAATTGCACATCCATGAAAATTCGTCAAGTTCGTTTACATGATTTAGAGGCTTGTTTTTTATTGGAGCAGGCTTGTTTCCCGGAAGAGGAGGCCGCCTCCAAACAAAACATAGAAACCAGGATACGTCAGTTTCCCGAAGGTTTTTATGTTATGGAAGATGACAATGGGCACATTATTGGGCACATCAACAGTGGTTGTACCAACAAAACGGACATTACGGATGAAGCCTTTAAAGGCCTTGTGGGGCACGAACCAGATGGTAGCAATATGGTGATTTTCTCGGTTGCCATTGATCCAAACCAAAGAGGGCAAAAATTGGGACACAAATTACTGGCGCATTTTGAAAAGGAAAGTCTAAAGCTTCAAAAAGATTGCATACTGCTTCTTTGTAAAACGGAGTTGATTGGATATTATGAGCAGGCAGGATACACTTACCGGGCATTATCCTCTTCCACCCATGGGGGTGCTCAATGGCACGAGATGATCAAAAATTTGCCGCCTTCGAAAGGTCAAAACGTGAGCAAAGTTGAAATTACCCCCGCACTCCCTGAAGATTTTGACACCATTCAGGAGCTGGCACATGCTATTTGGCCACCAACGTTTGGAACGATTCTTTCGCCAGAACAAATAACCTACATGCTGGACATGATGTATAGTTTAACAAGCTTAAAAAGCCAGTTTGAGCAGGGGCATCGTTTTTTGCTGTTAAAGTTTGATGGAAAGTTTGTAGGTTATGCAGGCTACGAGATCCATTACCTGGGGCAGGCAATTACAAAAGTTCATAAAATCTACCTTAGTCCTGATGTGCAGGGAAAAGGTCTTGGAAAACTGCTCTTAAATCAAATGGCAGCATTGGCAATGGAAGCCGGCGACCAAACATTGGCTTTAAATGTTAACCGCTATAATCCGGCAAAAAGTTTTTATGAGCACTACGGTTTTCAGGTAAAAGCCACCGATGACATAGACATTGGGAATGGTTTTTTAATGGAAGATTATGTGATGCATAAACCGTTATAACGCGCTAACACGCCTAGGGCTGATAATCTTTGGGCATGCGATAGCGCAGAAACAGCACCTGTCCCACGTTAGGCTGCGTGCCTTTTTCCATGCGGTTTTTCCAATACAAACTTGAAAGTTTGATGCCATATTTTTGTGCAATAGCGTGCATGGTTTCTCCGGCCTCAACTTTATGAAACTTAAATTCTTTGGAAGCCTTGCCCCGCTTGGGACGCACATACACCACCTCGCCCTCGTCCAGTGTACTTCCTTTGGGCAGGTCGTTGTACTGAGGCAATTCCCACGCACGCATGCCAAACTCCTGGGCAAGCGAAGCCAGTGTTTCGCCTTCTTTGGCTACCACATAACGGGTATTGTTATTGTAAAACGTCTCACGTACCTCGCCGGGAGCCGCATGTTGTTCAGGTTCCGGACTTATTTTTCTGTCGTATTTGTACAGCTCCTCTTCTTCAATAATTTTAATTAAGCGATCGGCATAGCGAGGATCGGTGGCATAACCGGCTTTTTTTAATCCACGCGCCCAACCTTTATAATCGGTACTTTTCAGGTCGAACAAAAACTCGTAACGGCCACGGCCGGTTAAAAACGTCGAGTGATCTTCAAACGACTCGGCAGCTGACTTATACTTTCGAAAACATTCGTTACGGCGATCGTCGTTGTAACGCACGGAAGGGCCGGTCCAATCATGGCACTTAATGCCAAAGTGGTTGTTGGCTTTACGGGCCAGCGAACTGTTACCACAATCGGATTCCAGAATACCCTGTGCCAGGGTAATGCTTGCCGGAATGCCATGTTCCATCATCTTCTCCTGCGCTACCTTGTAATACGTTTTAATGTATTCGTCCCGTGTAATACGTTGCGAAGTTGCCGCGATAAAAATCAAACCTATGCCCAGCAACATTCCTATTCTGCTCCCCTTCATTCAAAATAATTTGTCGACAAAAATAAAAAAAACGACCAAAACAAAAGGCCGTATCAACAGAACGCAACATTGGCAAACAGATTGTCCCGGCAACTTACCCCACGCCCCGATCATCCTTTGCAATTCCATAAAATAATCCCCCGTACATGTGATGGATTTGCGCAGGAATATTCTAATTTTATACACAAATCGGGCAGTGCATGAATGGAAACACGCCGATTTTCAAATTAACATACAGGTTATGAGGAAACTGAAATTGTACATTGCTGCCAGTTTGGATGGATTTATTGCCACACCCGACGGAAGTGTCACCTGGCTGGAAGAAGCAGCCTCCAGCAAAGACCCCAATGCCTATGGATATCAGTCGTTTCTGGACTCTATTGACACGACAATAATGGGGTACAATACGTACAAATTTATGGAAGATTTGGATGCACCTTTTCCTTATCCTGACAAGAAAAATTTTGTATTCAGCTCGAGTCATCAAAAAGCCAAAGCCAATCCTGCAATTTTTGTAGCTACTGATTTGGTAGAATTTACGCGGGATCTTAAAAAAGAAAACGGGCAGGATATTTGGCTAATCGGAGGTGGAAAAATCAATGCTAAGTTACTCAATGCCGGTTTAATCGATGAGTTCATCATAACCTATGTGCCCATAGTTCTGGGTTCGGGCATTCCTTTATTTGCCGAAAATACCACTATGACCTCCCTGGTAAGAAAGCTGCTGATCCCTTTTGATGATGGATTATTCCAGGTTATTCTTGAGAAAAAAGCGTAACTCCTTATTTGTAAATCTTTCTACGATTAAGCTCGCGTTGATAATTGCGGGCATTTTGGTTGTGCTCGGCCAGGGTGGTGGCAAAATTATGCTCCCCTGAAAAATCAGGCTTGGCACACATGTAGATATAGTTGTGCTTTTGCGGATTCAATACCGCCCTGAGTGTAGAAATTTCAGGAATACGAATAGGCCCCGGAGGTAAGCCTTTGTATTTATACGTATTGTAGGGAGAATCAATTTCCTTGTATGCATTTAATATGCGCTGAACGGTGAAGTCGTTTTTTGCAAAACGCAAGGTAGGGTCGGCCTGTAATGGAATCCCACGACGAAGGCGGTTTATATACAATCCTGCTACAATGGGCTTTTCTTTGTTTAGCACCGTTTCTTCCTCAACAATAGAAGCCAGAATGCAAACCTCTACATTGCTTAACCCCTGCGCAGCAGCTTTCTCCAGGTTTTCCTCCGTCCAAAAGGCTGTAAATTCAGCAATCATTCGCTGGTACAACTGCTCCGGGCTAATGTTCCAATATACTTCGTAGGTGTTGGGTATAAACGGGCAAAGCGCTGTATGCATGTTAAACCCGTGGCGTGAAATAAAAGCCTCGTCCCTGAACTTTTGCACCAGCAACGAAGAATCGGCCATGAGTTGTTTGGAGAGTACACCAGCCAGTTCTTCCCGTGTGCGTATGTTATTAAAGGTGAGTTGCACCGGCGTTTGGTTCCCGGAACGAAACAGGTTAATAATATCGTTGTACGACATATCTTTTAAAAGAATATACCGGCCGGATGCCACGGACTTGTCGAATTTTTTAAGACGTGCCACTAAAAACAATTGCGATTGAGACGGAATGGCTCCATCATCTGCTAATTTTCCTACCAAACTGAAGAAGGAAGTGGTTTGTTCCAGTAAAATTTCGTGCCGCTCTTCCACCACGGGGTTAAAAATTACCCGATACATGCGCACGCCAATAACGGCAGCCACCACCATGCCCAATACAAAAATGAACAATGCTATCCGCAGCCCTCTTCCTTTATGTTTTCTTTTTTTCTTCGCCATAACGTATGCTACGCTGCCTATATACTTTTAGGGGAACAGTTTTTTACGTTTATCGGTTTGTTACAACGATTCCAATATGCGCTTCATCACCACTTGTGCAGATACCACCCGATTAGCGGCTTCAGGAATAACCAGTGAACGGGGGCCTTCAATTACGGCATCAGAAACAATCATGTTGCGACGCACGGGCAGGCAATGCATAAAATGCGCATTGTTGGTAAGTGCCATTTTTGCTTCATCTACGGTCCATGATCGATCTTCACTCAATATTTTACCATAATCATGGTAAGCCGACCAGTTTTTGGCATACACGAAATCCGCTCCTTCAAATGCTTTTTCCTGGTCGTATTCCACACGCGCATTTCCTACGTACTCCGGTGCCAGTTCATAGCCTTTGGGGTGGGTAATTACAACATCGTATCCGGCCGCCTGGGTCCATTGAGAAAAGCTGTTGGCTACCGCTTGTGGCAACACCCTTGGGTGGGGAGCCCAGGTAAGCACAACTTTGGGGCGTTTAACGGATTTATGTTCTTCAATTGTAATCACATCCGCAAAGGCCTGCAAAGGATGACCGGCAGAACTTTCCAAACTTATGACCGGCACCCCGGAAAGTTCGATAAACTGCTGAATCACTTTTTCCTGGTAATCTTCGTCTCGGTTTGTGAACTGGGCAAACGATCGTACCCCTATCATGTCACAATAACTGCCAATTACCGGAATGGCCTCCAGAATATGCTCTGGTTTATCACCATCCATCACCACGCCATGCTCGGTTTCGAGTTTCCAGGCTCCCTGGTTGATATCCAGTACCATCACATTCATACCCAAATTCATGGCCGCCTTTTGCGAGCTTAGCCGGGTGCGCAGGCTGGAGTTAAAAAACAACAGAATGATGGTTTTATTTTTTCCCAGATGCTGATGTGCAAAGGGATTTTTCTTAACCTCCATGGCCTCCTTTAAAGCGGCCTGCAGGTTTCCGATATCGGTTACGTTCGTAAACTTTTTCATCGTCATACAATTTTAAGGACGTATTTGTCCGTTCCCACGAATTACCCATTTGTAGCTGGTCAGTTCCTGCAATGCCATTGGGCCACGGGCATGCAGTTTTTGTGTGCTGATACCAATTTCAGCACCCAAACCAAATTGTGCACCATCGGTAAATGCCGTTGATGCATTGGCAAACACCGCACCGGCATCAATAATTTTTAAAAACGTATTGATTGTATCCTGGTTTTCGGCCACAATGGCTTCGCTGTGTTTGGAGGTGTGCGCCGTAATGTGCTGCACTGCCTGCTCAAATCCTCCAACGGTTTTTATGGCCATTTTATAGGATAAAAATTCAGTTCCGAAGCTATCTTCACTGGCCGGTTTTAAAAGGTTTGCCGGATACTTTCCAACCAATGCCTTATAGGCGGCTTCATCGGCAAACACCTCTACGTTGTGCTCCGGCAAAAAGGCACACAAATAAGGGAGGTCCGCCAAGCGGTCTTCATGCACCACAAGGCAATCCAACGAGTTGCATACACTGGGGCGGCGTGTTTTAGCATTGTTTACAATGGCCCGGCCTTTATCTTTGTCGCCGGATGCATCAAAATAGGTATGGCAAATACCGGCGCCGGTTTCTATCACCGGAATGGTGGCATTATCGCGTACATATTGGATGAGTCCCTGACTTCCACGGGGAATGAGTAAATCCACAAATCCACGCGCATTCAACAATTCGGCCGTAGCCTCCCGGCTAGGGGGCAACAGCTGTAAAACCTCAGGATTTACTCCTTTGTTTTTCAGTACTTGTCGGATAACCTTTACAATGGCTTTGTTGGAATCTGCTGCATCCGTAGCTCCTTTTAAAACGCAGGCATTCCCAGATTTGAGGCAAATGGAAAATACATCAAACGACACATTGGGGCGCGACTCATAAATGACCCCTATTACCCCAAAAGCCACCGTAATTTTGGAAACCTCAAGGCCGTTAGGCAGGGTTTTAGCATCCAGTACCTTACCCAAAGGCGAAGGCAGTGAAGCTACATTTCGCATATCCGATGCAATGCCGGCGATGCGTTCTTTGGTCAATAATAAACGGTCGTATTTAGGGTCGGCCGGGTCCATTCTGGCTAAATCCTTTTTGTTTTCTTCCAGAATTTCGCTGGCCTGTGCTTCTGCGGCATCGGCAACCGCCAGCAATACCTCGTTAATTTTTTCTTCGCTTAACAAAGGCATGGTGCGGCTGGCATTTAAAACCGCCTCAAATTGCATATCACAAATCATGCTATCGTTTTTTTATCCACGTTAATCCAGAAAAAGGTAATCGTAATGAACAATAGGCCTTTCGCGGCTTTTGCCCATTTTTGCCCGGGCTGCTTCTGCGCTGTACATGGCTTTGCCCAAACCTACTTTTTCTCCTTTTTCGTCTAATATTTTTATAATGTCTCCCTTCCTAAAATCCCCCATCACCTCGATGAGCCCAATGGGCAAAAGGCTGGTAGCTTTGTTGGAACGCAGGGCCTGTTTTGCGCCATCGTTAATGAGGATGATTCCTTTTTCAAATCCATCCGAATCGGCAATCCAGTTTTTAACCGTCGATTTTTTAAGGTGCGCCCCAAAACGGGTTCGGGGAACGTTTTTATCGTTAAAAATATCGGTAATGATGTTGTTTCGCTTTCCGTTGGCAATGTAAACCGTTATGCCCTGCTTGCTTATTTTTTGCGCGATATGAAACTTTGTTACCATCCCGCCCCGGCCAAAATCGGACTTTTTCACCTGTATGTAACGGGAAATATCGTGATCGTAATCGTTGGCTTCCTGTATTACCTGTACCTGGTCGTCGCCCGGGGCACCGTCTAAAATGCCATCCACATTGGTAAGCAGCATTAGGGCCTCAGAACTGGTCATGGAAGCCAACATGCCCGAAAGTTCATCGTTATCGGTAAACATCAGTTCGTTTACAGAAATGGCATCGTTTTCGTTTACAATGGGAATTATTCCGTTTTGCAGCAACACCGAAATGCAGTTTTTCAGATTCAGGTAATGCAGACGATCTCTGAAATCTTCTTTAGTTACCAGTACCTGCGCACAGCGCAAATTCTTTTCGGCCAATAAATTGTTGTAGGTATTAATCAGGTGTACCTGCCCAACCGATGAGTAAAGTTGCCGGTTGGAAATGGTATCCATGGGTTTGGAATCCTGCAACAGACCTCTGCCTGCCGCTACCGCACCGGATGAAACCAAAATCACCTCCACCCCTTTTTCGCGAAGGTAGGCAAGCTGATCGACAATGCCTTTAATGCGCTGTACATCCAGCATACCTTTGGCGGCTGCCAGTACGTTTGAGCCTACTTTTATGGTTATTCTATGAAACACGTTGCAGTTGCTGAAGTCTAATTTTCCACCTTTTTGTAGGAGGCTAATATCCCCTTTATGATGGAGGAACTGAACCCGGAATGCTCCATTTCGTTCAGTCCCGTAATGGTAATTCCTTTAGGGGTGGTCACTTTGTCAATTTCGCCTTCGGGGTGCGAATTATTTTCAAGAATCAGGCTGGCGGCACCCATCGCAATTTGAGCGGCCATGAGCTTGGCATCCTCAGCGCCAAATCCAATTTCCACCCCTCCCTGAATAGCGGCACGAATAAAGCGCAACGCAAACGCAATGCCGCAACCTGCCAATGCTGTAGCGGCCGGCATTTGCACCTCAGGAATAAACAGTACCTGCCCCAGTTTTCCAAACATTTCCCGAATGAGTTCCTTTTGTTCTTTGGTGGTATT
>JAUIMD010000077.1 GCA_030433225.1 Bacteroidia bacterium | reverse complement strand
TGGCAATATGGCTACAAAGATAACTGACCCGGATATTCCGGTTAAAAAAAGGCTTTTCGTGTATATGCGAAAAGCCTTTTTCAATTTATTCACCCATCATTTTAAAAAGCGGGCTGCTTTGCGCCGTTTGTTGTTGAAATCCATCCAGCCCGTTTTTCAGCCATGCAGCGTAGGCTTTAATGTCGGGTTCATATGCTTTGGATGGCACTAACTCCTTCTCGTCATGATCCAGCAACACATAATGAGGCTGGCTGTTTCGTTTAAACCTGCGAATCTGAAAATCGCTCCATTTGTTTCCTTCGGTTCGAATCTTCTTTCCGGTTACCTCTGACACGTATTGCTCCTCTTCGGGCAACTTTTTGCGGTAATCCACATACAGGGCGGCAATTACGTATTCGTTTTTCATAAGGCGGTTCACCTCCGGATCGGACCACACATTAATTTCCATTTGCCTGCAGTTGACACAGGCCTTTCCGGTAAAATCAATAAATAAAGGCTTGTTTACCTGCCGTGCATAAGCCAGTGCATCCTCATAATCATGAAAAACACTTAACCCTTGTGGCCCCACTTCCATCTTCTGCTCCAGCCTGGATGTAGTTTCACCTTCGCCGGATGGCATTGCATAGGTAGCCGCCGGCAGGTTTGGTTTGTACCCAACCCCCTCGGGCGATTCGGAGTATTCGAGCGGAGGCGGAAAAGCACTGATAAGCTTAAGGGGCGCCCCCCACAAACCGGGCACCATATAAATGGTAAACGACATCACCAGCAGTCCCAACAACAGGCGCGATACCGGTAACCGCTCAAGTTTTGAGTCGTGCGGCAGGGTAAGCTTTCCGAACAAATAAAAGGCCAGTGCTCCAAAAATAGCAATCCATATGGCAATGTACACCTCACGCTCCAGCAAATGAAGATCCAACACCAGGTCTGCCATCGATAAAAATTTGAAAGCTAGGGCCAGTTCCAAAAATCCCAATACCACTTTTACCGAGTTAAGCCACCCCCCTGATTTGGGCAGCGAGTTTAAGTAGCCCGGAAAAGCAGCAAAAAGGGCAAACGGCAAAGCCAGTGCACTTCCAAAACCAAGCATTCCTATGGTTGGGGCAATTCCCCCTTCTGATGCGGCTTGTACTAGCAAGGTTCCCACAATGGGGCCGGTGCACGAAAAAGAAACCAGCGCCAGGGTTAAGGCCATAAAAAAGGAGCCAATTACGCCCCCTTTATCTGCTCCCTGATCGGCTTTGTTTACCCATTTCGAAGGAAGCACAATTTCAAATGCTCCTAGAAAGGAAATGGCAAACACCACCAGCAGTACAAAAAAGAACGTATTAAACCAGGGGTTGGTCGACAAGGCATTTAAGGCATCGGCTCCAAACACAAGGGTAACCAACGAGCCTAAAACCACATAAATCAGCACAATAAACAAGCCATAAATGGAGGCGTTTTTAATCCCCGCAGCCTTTGATTGGCTTTGCTTGGTAAAAAAACTCACTGTCATGGGAATCATGGGAAAAACGCAGGGGGTAAGCAGGGCCGCAAATCCACTGAGAAATGCCCAAAAGAAAATGCTCCAATAGCTTTGATGATCGGATGCATCATTGGCAACAGTACCGGTTGTATGGGCACTTGCTTCAGCAGCATCTCCACCACGGGTCACTATAAAATTAAATTCTGCCTCGTTTGGTGGCGTACAGGTTTCGTCGTTACAGGCCATGTATTCCACATATCCTTTCAGGGGAATTTCACCCGTGCCCGTAAGTACAACCGTTTTTGTAAACGTTACCTCGTGCCCGAAGTACCGCAAATTCATTTGAAATGATGGATCGAACACTGCGATGGGCTCAGAAGTAGCCGCAAAGTTGCTTACAGAGGCAAACCCGGTTTCTGCTTCAAAATTAAGGGATGTGGAAATAGGCCCCCCTTCTTCCAGGTTGGTGTCGTACAAATGCCAACCGTCTTCTACGGTAGCCTTAAACCGCAGGGTTACGGTATCGCCTTTTTGCGTGTTTGTAATTTCCCAACTCACCGGGTCATACACCTGGCCAAAGGCCGAAATAACTCCCAACAGCAAAATTGCCAGCGTAATACTTCGTTTCATGGTTTTATAAATCTTGTTTAAAATACATACGGATGCAAACTTCCCCCTGAATGGCGCACGATAGAAATCCACCCAAAGGGTATACCCTAAAATTGCAAACAGCCATGCCTGCACAGGTATGGACTCCCAAAGCTACAATTCCTTACACAAAAAGCAGCCTTAAAAGGCAAGCAAATATATTTATACTTGGCACACATATATACTTTTTTAGATATGTTTAACGAATTATGCAACACATCTCTGCACGGAAACATTGCCGGGAAAAATTTAGAAATACCAGCAATTTCCTACTTTTGCAACCTGATTTCAGTTTCATGGCCGCCAAACTAATTTGCGGCTGGCCTGTTATTGATGTTTACATAAGAAACAAACAGAACAAAAAACGCCTTACAGCATGTCGCTAGAACGTGAAATTATATTACTGCAAATATCAGGAGAAGATAAACCCGGGCTTACCGCCACGTTAACCGGTGTACTGGCAAAGTACGATGCCAACATTTTGGACATTGGGCAGGCCGACATTCACAACACACTGTCGCTGGGCATTTTGTTTGAAGTGGAAAAGGGCAAAGAGTCGGCGCCAATTTTAAAAGACCTGTTGTTTGAAGCTTATGAGTTGGGGCTAAAAGCCCGATTTAAGCCCATACCTGCGGCCGAATATACCAAGTGGGTGAACATGCACGGCAAAAACCGCTACATTGTTACCATTTTGGGCAAAAAACTGGCAGCCTCACAAATTTCAAGAGTATCGGACATTGTGGCCAAACAGGGGCTAAACATTGATAACATAACGCGCCTTACCGGCCGCATCCCCCTGGATGCCACCAATGACCAAACCCGATCGTCGGTACAAATGTCGGTGCGGGGAACGCCAAAAAGCAAAGCCGAAATTCAACTTAGTTTTATTGAGACTTCCAAAGACCTGGGTATTGACATTGGCTTTCAGGAAGACAACATTTACCGGCGCAACCGCAGACTGGTGTGTTTTGACATGGACAGTACCCTGATACAAACAGAGGTGATTGACGAACTGGCCAATGTACACGGGGTAGGCGAAGAAGTAAGTGCTATTACCGAGGCGGCTATGCGGGGCGAGCTGGATTTTAACGAAAGTTTTATAAAACGTGTAAGCCTGCTTAAGGGGCTGGATGAATCGGTGATGCGAAAAATTGCCGAAAACCTGCCCATTACCGATGGGGCCGAACGCCTTATTAAAACCTTGCGCTCCTTTGGCTTTAAAACTGCAATTTTATCGGGTGGATTCACGTATTTTGGCAACTACCTGAAACAGCACCTTGGCGTTGACTATGTTTACGCCAACGACCTGGAAATTGTGAACGGCAAACTTACCGGAAAACATTTGGGCGAAATTGTGGATGGAAACCGCAAAGCCGAACTGTTAAAACTAATTGCACAGGTTGAAAACCTGCATTTAGAACAGGTGATTGCCGTTGGAGATGGCGCCAACGACTTGCCGATGCTTAACCTTGCCGGACTGGGAATAGCATTCCATGCCAAACCCAAAGTAAAGGAAAATGCCAAGCAAGCCATTTCCACCGTTGGGCTCGATGGTATTTTATACCTGCTGGGCTTTAACGACTTTTACATCGGTCACTAAACGCAAATGAGCCCCTTACATTATTCCAAGCAAAAACAAAGCAAAAAGCAGCAATATTTACTATGTCGGTAATTTTATGCAAATTGCACCTACAACTGTACGCTATTCATGAATAAAAACATTGCACAAACACTAATTGGCGTTGCCCTCGGAGGAATCTTCCTTTTTCTTACGTTAAAAAACAAACCGCTTGGCGAAATTGCAGAAAGCATAAAACATGCCAACCTGCTATGGGTGGCACTTTCGGGGGTTGCCCTGGTGGCGGTATTTCTGTTTAGAGCCATGCGCTGGCGCCTGCTGGTAAGCAATGTGGGCTACCCCACTAAAAAAAGGCATGTAGCCTATGCCCTTACCATGGGGTACTTTATAAACAGCTTTACCCCTAAAGTGGGAGAAATTGTACGCTGCACCACCCTGCATAAAAAAGATGGAGTGCCCGTATCGCACAGCCTGGGCACCGTGGTTTCAGAGCGCGTTTACGACCTGATTATTTTAGGCTTGGGACTGGTGGTGATTTTTGCCCTCGAAATAAGCCGGCTGGGCCACATACTGGATGGACTGATGGAAAGCATTTCCAGCCTTTTTTCCACCAACACCCTGTGGGCAGGTATTGGCGCATTTGCGGTGGCAGCTGCCGGGTATGCATTGTTTCGGTACCTCATAAAAAAAGGACTTTTTAACCGCATAACCGGTTTTTTGGCCGACATGATGAAAACCGTAAGAGCCACGTTTCGCATTAAAAATTACAAAGGATTTGTGGCCCTTACCATCCTCATTTGGATTGCACTGGTACTAATGAATTACTGCTTTTTAAAATCGTTGCCCGAAACCAGTCAGCACGACCTGTACTTTGCTGCCGTGGTACTTTTTGTTGGCTCCATCGGGTGGGCACTTCCCAGCCCGGGCGGAATAGGTACCACGCACTTTTTTATTCTTCAACTCTTTTTGGCCTTTAATCTTTCAGAAAGCGCCGGCGTTGCCTTTGGAGTTTTATCCAATGGCCTTACCTTTATATATACGATTGTATTTGGAGTGCTGGCGCTGGTGCTAAACACCTTTAAGGCATTTTAAACACCTGCGCGTTAGCGGCATGGAAAACCCCGTAAAAGTGATGAAGTATGGATTTGACGTTGCAACCCCTATTTGTTGATGGAAAAGTCTTTACCAAAGACCTGTTTAACCAGCAGTACAAAACGGCAAAACAACCGTTGGTTATCAAAAATTACGTTCAGCAGTTTCCGGCCGGAGAGCGATGGAATTTTGATTATTTAAAGCAGAAACTGGGCAACAAAACCGTTGGCGTATTCGACAATAAAATAAAACGGAACACGGCTTTTACCGAGGCGGATCTGTACATGCCGTTTTCCGATTTTCTGGACATTATTCAAAAGGACGAAGAAACCAGTTACCGCATGTTTGGTTTTGATATTTTTAAAGAATGTCCCGAACTACGCCACGACTTTCCTACGCCCGATATCATGAAAGGCCTGCTGGGAAAACTCGTTTTAAGTTTTTTTGGCGGAAAAAATACAACCGTCCGTTTCCATTACGACATTGACGGTTCCAATGTGCTAATGACGCAGGTATTAGGCCGGAAACGGGTAATTTTGATTTCGCCCGAATACGATAAACTGGTGTACAAAGTCCCCTACACCTCCTTCTCGCTCATTGATCTTGAGCACCCCGATTATCAAAAATACCCCGGCCTGAAGTATGTAAAAGGCTACGATTTTATACTGGAACCGGGCGATGCACTTTTTATGCCCAGCAGGTACTGGCACTTCAACACCTACCTGGAAGGAGGAATGGCCATTTCGTACCGCTCTTTATCCAGCTCACCGGAGGATGTTCTTACCGGTTTTTTAAATACCACCGTTCGCATTGCCTTTGACAAAACCATGAATAAAATGCTGAGCAACAAATGGTATGCAATTAAAACCAACCGTGCCAAAAAGCAGGTAGAGGCCGAAATTAGCCGCCTTAAACAACACTAAACCATTGGGCATTGCACCTATTTATTCGCAGTTACCGGAACCAAAATTGGTTTTAAACCTGTAAATACGCTTTTCCATAAAAAATTTGGAAATCCCTTATTCTGATCCCGTTCGTAGGAAATTTCGCCAACACGGTATTTAGCATCCGTAGGAAGGTTTTCGTCTTTCAGCAGTTTTTCTGCCACAAATGTTGCCAGCCCCTTATTGGAGTCAACGTTGGCCAGCACACGAACATGCAGATTGCTATACTCAAGTTGCATCACCCCTTGCGCCCTGGTATCTGTACCTTTCATCGAAAATTCGGCGTTGCGTATTACCCCGTTCACAATGCGCACATTCAGCATATTTTCTGCCATGGGGTTAAACGCTGCAGCCGGCATCTTGCCCAGGTTTCCCTCCATGGTAAACGCATCCTCTGCACGGTTAAGCTGAAAATTAAATTGCACTCTTAAGGCCCCCACTCCCATAAGATCCGCCTCAACCCTTGCCTCCATCACGGGTTCTTCATGCAGCTCGGAGGTGATGTTGCACACATTTTTAACCTGCACCTGGTGCAAATTAAAATACACCATGCCCGGCGGGTTTGCATTGCCTTGCTGTTCTTCATAGGTCAACTTTCCTCCAGTAATGTGCACCACGGGTATGTGCACCGGCACCGGAATATTACGTACCATACTGGCCGGCAAAGGCTTATGTTTATAGGGGGCATCGTTCATGCGCTTGTCGCGATAAATGGAAACTTGAGGTTCCGTCACCTCCACGGCTTCCAGGTATACGTGCTTTTCCGACATGAGTTCATGCAGGTCAAGCCCCTTCAGTTGTATCATATCCACATCCACATTGAGCCAATCATTTTCGTAAGGAGTTTTGTAACGGTACTGGTTTCTCGTCCATTTGGGGGTTACTGAAAAACCGGAGCAGGTGAGCTGCTGCAATAATGCATCGTAGCCCACGTGCCTGGCCCGCAACACATAGTTGGCCGGGTGCGACGATTGCAGCCCCTCCCCGGAAAGAATCACATTTTCGTACCGGAAAGGTGGGTCGTGCGCCAGGGTGGAACTATCGGTATACACTCCTTCCACATTAAGGTTTAGTTTTTGAATACTCCATGCTGTATCGCCGGGCTCGCCTTTGGCCAATGCTACGTAATGTCCGTTTATCAGTGCAATCCGATCTATTGAAATCTCTTTTAATTGCGGATTAAAAACCGGATTTCCCGCTGCCTTTCGGCGTTTTTTAGGTGGCTTTACATAGCTTGGGTTGGGGGTATAAACCAGGCGGCTTTGCTCCAACCGCACTTCATGCACGGCCAGCTTGCGCTGAAACAGAAACTTCAGGTAACCAAAGTTATGCAAGGCAATGCGCCCAACCACGCCCGAATACAATCCGGCAACGGAATCCGGCATTACCGCACTGCGGGGTTGAATTTGCACGGAATCCACCGAAACAGATCCACGCAACACATGCACCCGAATATGTTTTAAGCGAATGTGGTACAAGGAGGCAGTGTCTTGTTCAAAATAAGCGGTAACCCTTTGAGTTGCCGTTACCGATACCCCTTTGTTTAAAAAAATGAGTATAAAAATCAGCAATACAGCAGCAACAAGCAGAAACCGTCGCTTATTTATTTGCATTTGTAACACTTTCATAGGCTTAAAAAATATCCGGTACAACCCTCTGCAATATAGTTATTTAATAGCATCCAACTTAGCCGGTGCCAAAAATTAACCTGCACTTTGTACTGCACCGCTGCAATTGTGCGGCAATTGTATTACCTTAGTGGCATTGGTGATTCAGTTACGGTTCCGTGACTGAATGTAATAGGGAATCCGGTGAAATACCGGAACTGTTGCCGCAGCTGTAAATCCTGCAAACGTTTTGTACAATACTCTGCCACTGGCTACCAGCCGGGAAGGTGTACAAAAAAGGAAAGTCAGAAGACCTGCCAGTACATTACATCACAGTTCATTTGTCGGGCAAACAAAAACTGTGACTGATTAGCATCTTTTTAATTTTTGGATAAATCCGCGGCAAGTATACTGCACGGATGTCAGGATTAAGGCTTTACACTATAACGCCAACATAGTTCAAGTACTCGGGTAAAAGGTGCTTTTACAGTGCCTTTTCACCCGGGTTTTACTACCAACAGAGCCT
>JAUIMD010000076.1 GCA_030433225.1 Bacteroidia bacterium | reverse complement strand
ATCAGCCTGGCACAAGCGGCAAAATCCTATGCATTTATCCGCCGCAGAGGATACGTAATTCCTGAAGATGTGCGCGCGGTTTGCCACGATGTATTGCGCCACCGCATTGGCTTAACCTACGAGGCTGAGGCCAATAACATTACATCCGAAGAAATTATAAGCGAGATTCTTAATAAAGTTGAGGTGCCTTAAATCGCATAAAAACAGTTTTTTATGGAGACGAGTGAACTTCTGAAAAAAGTTCGGAAAATTGAGATAAAAACCCGCGGGTTGTCACGCAATATTTTTGCCGGTGAATACCATTCTGCCTTTAAAGGTAGGGGAATGGCGTTTAGCGAAGTGCGCGAATACCAATACGGAGACGACATTCGCAACATCGACTGGAACGTAACCGCCCGCTTCAACCACCCGTATATTAAGATTTTTGAGGAGGAACGGGAATTGACCGTTATGCTGCTGATTGATGTTTCAGGTAGCCGTGATTTTGGTACGGTATCACAAATGAAGAAAAACATGATCACCGAAATTTCGGCCGTGCTTTCCTTCTCGGCCATCCAAAATAACGACAAAATTGGCGTCATATTCTTTTCCGATAAAATTGAGAAGTTCATTCCACCCCAAAAAGGGAAGAAACACATTCTGCACATCATTCGCGAGCTCATTAATTTTGAGCCCGAAAGTCGCAAAACCAATATTTCGGAAGCCTTACGCTACCTGACCAATGCCATTAAAAAGCGCTGTACTGCCTTTGTACTTAGCGATTTTATGGACGATAACTTTAAAGACGCGCTGTTGGTATCATCCAACAAGCACGATGTGGTGGGCATACAGGTGTACGACCAGCGGGAGGCCGAACTGCCCAACGCCGGACTTATGATTTTAAAAGATGGCGAAACCAACCAGGAAATGTGGGTGGACACTTCCCTTAAAAGCAACCGTGATAAATATGCCCAAAACTGGCGCGAACAACAGGAGGCGCTCCAAAAAATGTTTGTGCGTTACGGAATTGATACCGTTGCCATACGCACCGACCAGGATTATGTTCGCGCCCTGATGACCCTTTTTCAAAAAAGAGCCTGATATGCATACATTAAAAAAATCGAAGTGCATTTCTATAGGAATTAGCCTTGTGTTTACCTTTCTGCTGCTTACCGGCCTGCAGGCGCAACAGGTAAATGTATCGGCAAAGCTGGATTCATTGATTATGCCCATTGGGCAACAACAAACCCTGCACATTGAAGCCTCGCAACCCAAAGCTTTGCGGCTTCAGTTTCCTGAGTTTAAGGATACCATTATAACCAACATCGAAATTGTAGAATCCATCCCGGCCGATACGCTTGTAAATGGCGACAGGATTACCATTTCGAAAGATTACATCATTACGTCCTTCGACAGTGGTTTTTATTATTTCGAACCGTTTGAAATTTTGGTGGATTCGCAGTTTGGTGGAGGCAGCATTGCCACTTCCCCCCTGGTTTTGCGCGTAATCACTTTTCAAATTGATACGGCACAATCCATTTTTGATATTAAAGAACCCCTGGAAGTACCGTACGAATTTAGGGAAATTGTGCCCTGGGTTGTTGGTGGAATTTTATTGGTGTTGCTAATACTGGGCATTATCTACCTCACCCGAAGGCTGCTGCAAAAAGAGCCTATATTGCCTGCTCCCAAACCTAAGCCGGTGGAGCCTGCACATGTAATAGCCCTGCGCGAGTTGCAACTGCTGAAAGAAGAAAAACTGTGGCAAACCGACCGTATAAAGCCGTTTTATACCCGACTAACTGATGTGTTGCGGGTGTACATCGAAGGCCGATATGGGGTGCCGGCAATGGAAGAAACCTCCCACGATATTATTCGCGAAATGAAAGCACACCTTTCTGAGCGGGATGGAGCCATGCGCAACCTGGTACAGATATTACAAACGGCCGACCTGGTGAAATTTGCCAAAAGTAAGCCCCTCCCCAACGAAAACGATTTGTGCATGATGAATGCCATTTTGTTTGTGGAGCAGACACGCCCCGTTGAGGTAACTTCGCTGGAAGAAAAGCGGAAAGACGAAGAGATGACCAAAAACGATAAAAACAACAGTAAAACAAGTGAAGCATGAGGCATATAATTTTTGCCAACCCTGAATACTTTTTATTGTTTGTACTCTACATACCCATAATTACCTGGTATGTGTTGCGGCAACGAAAATCCAATGCCTCCCTGCAGGTGTCCGGATTCAGAAATTTCCGAAACATCAGCCAATCGTACAAATTTTACCTGCGCCATTTGGCCTTTGCCTTTCGGTGTTTGGCTCTGGCCTTTGTAATTTTGGTGTTGGCAAGGCCGCAATCTACTGACAGTTTCCGCAATGTGAATACCGAGGGAATTGACATTGTTATATCCATGGACTTAAGCGGAAGTATGCTGGCTCAGGATTTAAAACCCAACCGGCTGGAAGCCGCTATTGATGTGGCAACCGAGTTTATTGCGGGTAGAGATAACGATAAAATAGGCCTGGTGGTGTTTGCCGGCGAAAGCTTTACCCAGTGCCCGCTCACCACCGACCATGCCGTACTTATTAATTTGTTTAAAGATTTGCCGGGCATTCAGCTCGAAAATGGTACGGCCATTGGCATGGGGCTGGCAACAGCCGTCGCTCGTATTAAAGACAGCGAGGCAAAATCCAAAGTAATTATTCTGCTGACCGATGGCGAAAACAATGCCGGGGAAATTGCTCCTGAAATGGCAGCCGACCTGGCCAAAAGTTTTGGCATTCGGGTGTACACCATTGGGGTTGGAACGGTTGGGCAAGCACCTATGCCCGTACAAACTACCTTTGGTACACAAATGCAAATGGTGGATGTAAATATTGATGAGCCCTTGCTGCGGCGCATTGCTGCTAATACGGATGGAGCTTATTTCCGTGCCACCGACAATGCCTCGCTAAAGCAGATTTATGCAGAGATTGACCAATTGGAAAAAACAAAAATAGAAGTCAAGGAATTCAGCAAAAAAAAGGAAGAGTACCTGTTTTTTGCCCTTTTTGGTTTTGTTTTTCTTTTGGCAGAAGTGTTGTTACGTTACACCATTTTAAGAACGATACCCTAAGCTATGTCAGTATTTAGATTTGCACATCCTGAATTTTTATACCTGCTGTTTCTGGTGCCGGGGCTGGTGCTGTTTTTCCTTTACATTCGCTACCGCCGCATTAAAGCCATCAAATCGTTTGGTAACCCTGAACTGATTGATGCCCTGATGCCGGATGTATCTTCCGCACGCCCCATTCTTAAATTTGTTATGGTGGCTTTTACGTTTACCGTGTTCATTTTTTTGTTGGCCGGACCGCAGTTCGGCTCCAAGTTACAATCGGTAAAACGTAAAGGTATAGAGGTAATTATTGCCCTCGACGTATCCAATTCAATGATGGCCAATGACATTAAACCCAACCGTTTGGAGCGCTCCAAGCAAGCCATTTCTAAAATGGTGGAAAAGCTGCACAACGATAAAATTGGGTTGGTGGTGTTTGCCGGCGATGCCTACATTCAATTGCCCATCACCACCGATTATGCATCGGCAAAAATGTTCTTATCCACCATAAATACCAACGTAGTACCGGTGCAGGGTACGGCCATTGGTAAAGCCATCGATCTTTCGGTAAAGTCTTTTGGGCCACAATCGGATGCAAGTCGTGCCATAATTGTGATTACCGATGGAGAAAACCACGAAGACGATGCGATTGTGGCGGCAAAAAAAGCACAGGAAAAGGGCATTGTCGTAAACACCATTGGTATGGGATTGCCACAGGGAGGGCCCATCCCCATTGAAGGCACCAACAATTTTGTAAAAGATCGGTCGGGTAATGTGGTAATTACCAAGCTGGATGAAGAAAGTCTGCGCCAAATTGCGGAAAGTGGTGGCGGGAATTACTTTCGTGCCAACAATACAAAAACCGGCTTAAGCGATTTGTTTCGCGAAATCAGCAAAATGGACAAAACGGAATTTGAATCTAAAGTATATGCCGATTACGAAGATCAGTTTCAGTGGCTGGCATGGGTGATTTTATTTGTTTTAGTGGTGGAGGTTTTTGTACTCAACAAAAAAAATCGCTACCTGAGTAAAATTAAACTGTTCGAATCCGGAAAATAAAAAACAGATGATAAAGGCATTGAAATACCAACTCATACCTTTGCTTGTATTGGCGCTTACGTGCGGTGAAGCCTTTGGGCAAAATGCACGCCAGATGACGCGTAAGGGAAATAAACTGTACGAAGAAGGAAAGTTTACTGAAGCCGAAGTGCAGTACATGAAATCGTTGGATACCGACGAAAACTTATTTGAGGCTAAGTTTAATATGGCCGATGCCATGTTTCGGCAAAAAAAGTACGATCAGGCCATTGAGCAATGGCAGATATTGGCCGGTTCCACCGAAGAAAAAGAAAAACTAGGACGTATCTACCATAATATGGGAAATGCGTATGTTGCATCCGAAAACCTGGAGAAGAGTCTGGAATCCTATAAACTTTCGTTGCGCAATAATCCGGCCGATGACGAAACACGCTATAACCTGGCGTTTGTGCAGCATCAGCTAAATAAGCAACAGCAACAGCAGCAACAACAAAACAACGACCAAAAACCACCGCTACTTACCGAGTTTGCCAAAAAGGTTAAGCAACAGGCCGACGAATTATTGGCGGCCGGTAAGTTCAGGGAGGCTTTTCAGGTGATGCAGGAAGCCACCCAAAAAGATGCCAGTATGGGAAATTACAAAGAGTACATGGGCAGGCTGAGCAAAGTAGCCGGCATTGAAGAATAAACAGCAAGAAAAATGAGGCGATTATTTTACATATTGATGTTTTTAGCGGTCTTTACGCAATGGTCGTATTCGCAGGCCATAGAAGCATATTTTGATGAAGCTGCGGAATTGTTTGTGCATGGGAAAGCTGTTGAAGCACGATCAAAAGTGATGGCAGGTTTAAATCAATATCCAAACAACAGCAAATTGCTGGCGCTCAAAAAAGTTATGGACGAACAGGATGAGCAAAACCAGCAGAATAAAAATCAGGGTGGAGATAACAACCAGGACAAGCAGGACCAGGACAAGCAGGACCAACAAAACCAGCAGGATCAGCAGGATCAAAAAGACCAGGAGCAACCTGAGGATAAAGATGCGCAACAGCAGCAAAACCAGGATCAGCAACAACAGAAACAGGGCGACCAGCCGCAGGAACCTAATCCCAATGAATTAACCCAGGAACAGGCGGAGCAAATCCTGCAATCCATTATGCTGGATGAGCAGGACGTGAAAGAGAAAGTGGATGAACAGAAAAAAATAAAGGTGCGCTCGCGTAGGGTGGATAAAGAGTGGTAAACTTGATTAACAAATGAGAAGCATTAAATTTGTGGCTCAAATTTTAACAATGAATAAACTAGGATACCTCATATTTTTTCTTTTGCTGACCTGGGTGGCCCGGGCAGCCGACGTTGAATTTGTGGCGTCTGCACCCAATACGGTGGTGGTGGGAAACCAGTTCAGACTTACCTATACCGTAAATTCCAACGACGATGTAAAAAATTTTCGCGCGGCTTCCATTAGCGATTTTCGTTATCTGGCCGGTCCTTCGCAATCTACATCACGTCAGGTATCGGTGGTAAACGGGCAAATGACTTCCAGCAATACCATCAAATACACCTATGTATTAATGGCCGAGAAGGAGGGAAGTTTTGAAATTCCCGCAGCAACGGTAGAAGTGGATGGGAAATCGTTTAAATCAAATGCCGTTAGCATTAAAGTTTTGGCAGCCGGGCAGTCGGCATCCAACAATGAAGAAGCGGATGCAGGTGCCACCGGTTCCATTTCGGGCGATGATATTTTTCTGCGCACCTTCGTTTCCAAAACAAAAGTACACCAGCAGGAATATTTAATTGCAACCGTTAAGTTGTACACACGTTTGGATGTACGGGGCTTCGAAAATGCCAAATTACCCGCTTATAAGGGTTTTTTAGCCTACGAAATTGATTTGCCGCAAAACCTGCAATATGGGATAGAAGCCATTAACGGCAGAAATTACCGCACGGCAACACTAAAACAAACCATCCTGTTTCCGCAGCGCTCGGGCACTATTGAAATTGAGCCGGCAGAACTGGACTGCATCATTCGCCTGCGTACCAACCGCCGGTCGCAAAACATTTTTGACGACTTTTTTGATACGTACCAGGACGTGCGTCGCATGGTAAAATCGGAAAAGAAAACCGTAAAAGTAGAAGCATTTCCTGCAGGAGCTCCGGCCGGGTTTAGCGCCCTTTCAGGCGAGTTTAGTATGCGTGCCTCGCTGGATAAAACCGAGGTTACGGCCAACGATCCGGTGACATTGAGTATTACCATTTCGGGCAATGGAAACCTGAAGTTGATCAATACACCGGAAATAAACTTCCCGGGCGATTTTGAAACGTATGATCCAAAAATATCCAACAACGTTAAAAATACACAAGACGGGGTAGTAGGCTCCAAAACCTTCGAATTTTTGGTTATCCCGCGCTTTGCCGGCGAATTTACCATTCCATCGTATAGCTTCAGTTATTTCGATTTGAAAACCAACGCATACAAAACCCTCACTACCCCTACCTATACGTTAAATGTAGCCAAAGGTGCACAAGAAGACAATGGGGGTGTAGTGACTACTTTTGCAAGTAAGGAGAACGTTAAATTCCTGGGGAAAGATATTCGCTTTATCCAAACAAAATCCACACGCTTAAAGCCGCAAGGGAAGTATTTGTTTGGTTCCCGTGCTTTTTGGCTGAGTTACCTGGTACCTGTATTGCTTTATTTTATAGTGCTTTTTGTGATGCGCAAGCAACGTAAAGAGCGCGCAAATGTGGCAGGATTGAAGCGTAAAAAAGCCAACCCGATGGCACGTAAAAAACTGAAACAGGCACAACAATTAATGAAAAAAGGCGAGCGGGAGGCTTTTTATGACGAAACCCTGCGTGCGCTATGGGGGTACGTGGCGGATAAATTGAGCATTAACGTATCGCAATTGAATAAAGAAAATGTGCAGCAAATGCTGGTAAGCCGAAAGGTGAATGACGAAACCATAAAAAGCCTGCTGCAACTGTTGGATAAATGTGAATTTGCACGCTTTGCACCCTCCAACGAGTCGGATGAACTGGAAACGGTATATGCATCGTCTGTTGTGCTGATTAGTCGTTTAGAAAGAGAAATTAAATAAGATGAAGAAACTGACACTTATTCCCCTGTTGCTTTTGTTTGTCAGTGTAATGTCTGCAAACGATGCCTTAAAGTTAAAAGGAGATTCACTGTATACGGCCGGCGATTTTGCCGGTGCCATTGCTCAGTACGACAGCATTGTGCAAAGCGGGCTGGAGTCGGCCGATTTGTACTATAACCTGGGCAACGCCTTTTACAAAACCGGTGACCTGCCCAATGCCATTCTTCATTACGAAAAGGCCCTGAAGCTAAAACCTACGCACAACGATGCGCAATACAACCTGGAACTTACCCAACAATACATCACCGATAAAATTGAAGTGGTGGATGTATTCTTCCTTAAAAAATGGGCCACCGGCATTCGCCACATGTTTACCTCTGATGAGTGGGGAATGATTAGCATTGCTGCATTTGCCGTGTTTATGGTGCTGTTACTGGCGTTTACGTTTTCGGGCAGCGGACTGATAAAACGAATTTCCTTTTTTGTGGGAATCGTTTTTTTCAGCATTTCAGCTGTTGGTTTCTGGTCATCGGGCCGTTCAAAAAGCGAACAGGTCGACACGGTAGAAGCCATTATCTTTAGTCCCTCGGTAACGGTAAAAGGGGCACCCAATACCAGTGGTACAGACCTGTTTATTCTTCACGAAGGTACCAAGGTTGAAGTAATTGACGGTGTAAGCGACTGGAAACGTATAAAACTGCAGGATGGCAATGTGGGCTGGTTGCGTGCTT
>JAUIMD010000075.1 GCA_030433225.1 Bacteroidia bacterium | reverse complement strand
CATTTCGTAAAGGCTGCATCCCCATCCATCACCCGCATTACATCGTATAAATGCAATGCAGACTGGTTATTCGGAAAAAAGAAGCCTCCTCCTCTGCCTTTCATCGACCCCAAAAGGTTATGCCGGGTAAGGATTTGCAGAATCTTACCCGTATATGCTACCGGGGCTTCAATGTGGCTGGCAATTTCCGGTACGCCGGGCCTTTTCTCCCGCCAGTTTCGTAATTGCACAAACACCAGTGCCCGTATAGCGTATTCCGTCGTTTTTGAAACCATTGCGCGTTCACCCTTCGTACAGCCGAAAGAATGCGGTGTAAATATAAAAGGATTTTTTATATAAAGACCTATTTGTCTTTATATACTTTAGGTGTGTTAAATGTGTGCAGGCAGCAATTTTGAAACGGTAAAACGTTACCTGGAACCACCGTTTCTTTTATTCCATATATGCCGTTTTCATTTTTTCAAAAATGTACTGCATCGATTCTGTTGTAGGAGTAACCAGATCGTCCTCATAAAAATGGTAATCGCGCAGGTCGCTGTGCATAAGTTCGTACGCCGGAAAATACTTCACAAACGGAAATTCGCTCATAATGGAATGGCAGGCATAACGCAAAACTGATTTGCTTACCGAATTCAGGGTGAGGGAGTCGTTCAATTGAAAAATCGGACTTACCATCAATACAATGTTCTTAATGTGATGCAGCGCAGGATACACATGCCTAAAACCGGCCACAATTTCTTCAGGTGCCAGCAGGCGTTTCACAAAATGTCGTCCCGGTGTTTTGTGGCAGTTGGCTACAATGTGCTTGCTGCTGTTCAGCTTAAATACAAAAGCACTGCCGAAAGTCAGCCATAAAAAATCTGTTTTTTGCACCTCTTTCTGGGTTTCATCGTGGATTTCCTCCAAACGCCGAAGCAAGGCACTGCGGCTGTCGGCTTGTACATCCACATGGAAGTCGTAATGGTGCCATTTCCCCATGTATTCCACCAACATATCCGTATTTACTGGTTTATTTTCCAACGAACTTTGCAAGGCATGAAACACCGAAAGCGGATTGTACAAATTTCCGTAAGGATTGTTTCGGGCATAAAACGGGGCTTCTGCCATTTGACGAAACAACAGGGTTGAAAACCGCGAGCCTACCCCCAAAACCCGCGAAGATTTGGTGATTTTATCCGGGTTCTTATCAATTATTAATTCTGTTTTTTGAACAAGCATCGTACTAAGATTTAAAGTGAAACAACACGAAAAGTTAGGGAAATAATCCGGGATATGTAATTGCCTGCACCCTGTAACCCAAGCGGTACCCCTCAGCACACGTGCAAAAACACAATAATACTACAATAGCATATGATTTTACCTATGCCCGTACGCCTCCCTGCGTATACTTGTGGTGCTAATTTTAATCCGTCGAAAGTGAAGCTATCTTTCCGTACAATTTCCCTGCAACGCCTACAGCGAAGCATCCTTATATTGGCCTGGATGAGTGCCTGCATTGCAGGGTATGCAGCAGATGCACCTACCGGATTTGCATCGGTGAGTGCCCTGGGGATGGAGACCACAACAGGCGGAGCTGCCGGAGAAACCGTTCATGTTTATACCTATGCCGACCTGAAACAATATGCCACTGCGGCCGCACCCTATACCCTACTGATACACGGGAGTATTGTACAGGAAAAATTCACCCAATTGTCGGTTAAATCCAACAAAACACTGGTAGGTGTAGGCGATAGCGCCACCCTCACCAACATTGAACTCCACCTGATTAATGTGCATAACATTATTATACGCAACCTTACCATTAAAGAGGTTGGCTGGGCCGAATTAGGAGACGGCGATGGCTTGCAGGCCGATAACTGCCACCACCTATGGATTGACCACTGCCACTTTTCTCATAATTTTGACGGATGCGTGGATTTACGCTATAATTGCGATTACATCACCATTTCCTGGACACGATTTTCCAACCATAACAAAACGTTAGGCATAGGGTGGACTGACGAAACCAATTTTCGCAAAACCATTCACCACTGCTGGTTCGACCAAACCATGCGCCGCAACGCCAGCCTGGGAGCCGGTATAAACCATGTGTACAACGTATACCTGAAGGATGTAAGTGCCTGGGGAATGAAAGGGCGTGGAAACTCCATTAACATAATCGAAAACAGTTTTTTTGAGAACACCAGCAGCCCCATTGGCGTGGAAGAAAATGCACTATTGTATACATCGGGCAATGTATTTAAAAACAGTAACGGGAGTAATGGCAATGTAGAAGAACGCCCATTTAGCCCTGAAACCTTTTACGCATATACGCCCGATACCACAATGCAAGTTACAACAGTAGTTAGTACGGGAGCCGGGCCTCAGGCGTTTGTCAGCAATCAGTACACCGGAAATTTAAACCAAAATTATACGGTTACAGCGGCTGCAGCAAACGAATTTGGCTCGGTGTCTTCCGTTAGCATCACGGCTGCCGAAGGAGAACGGGTGCACGTAAGAGCCATCCCCAATGAAGGCTACCAGTTCGACTACTGGAACATTGAGCCCTTTGGTGCCGCAAATCCTGCCACCCTTATTCTTACCCGGGACATGCACCTGGTGGCACATTTTAAGGTGGCACAGTATACGGTTAATACGCACGTTGCCGGTGGTGGAACCATAAGCCCTGCCAACCCAATACGTGAAGTCGGGCAACAAGCCAGCCTGCTGGCAAGCCCCAATGCGGGGTGGATTTTTGAGGGCTGGAGTGGCGATGTGTCCGGTACGGAAAACCCCGTGCAGATACACGTAACCCGGGAGTTAAATGTAACGGCGCATTTCAGGCAGCTGTGGGCAAGTGTATCCGCAATGCCCGTAGGTGGCGGAACTGTACATCCCGAACTGACTACCTACACGATTGATTCCACGGCCACCCTGCTGGCTACGCCATCCAAATCATGGGTTTTTGACCATTGGGAAGGAGATCTTTCGGGCAACCAGAATCCGGTATCGTTCCCTGTGAAACAAGATATGGAAATACGGGCCGTTTTTAAACAAATTTTGTGCAATGTAACCACGCGGGTTGTAAAAGGAGAAGGCTCCGTAACGCCCCAAAATCAAAACTTCAACAACGGCGAGGAAGTCACCATTACAGCTATTCCTGAACCCGGATGGGTATTTGATAAATGGGTAGGATACACCCCGGAAACCACCAACCCCATTGTTATTACCCTGGATGCAGACCTGAAATTATCCGCCTTTTTCAAGCTGGGTCCAACGGCCACACCACACACGCAAAAAGATAAATCAATGGTTTCCACACGGTATAACCGACAGGCCAGAATGCTTGAAGTGGAACTACCCAACAACCAGCCGTGCACCCTCACCCTGTTTACCATGGATGGGAAAGCAGTATTGCAACGCCGCCTGGGAGGAACACGGCATGCTCAATTGAAACTCACAACGTTGCCTGCAGGGGTATATGTTGTGTGGACCGAACATGAAAACCGCAGGCAAAGCAGCCTTATTCTAATTCCGGAATAGTCCCACCCCAAAAAAACCACCTCATGCAGTTCCATAATCGGGTAGCACCTCTTCGTTTTTGCCTTTTCCTTGCCATGTTATTGGCAGTTAGCACCACCTTGCCGGCACATATAAGCGCACAAACCTACACCCTTGATTTGTACACCACCAATCAGGCGCCTGCTTACAACATTTCTATCAGCCCAGAGGCAGTGCAGGATGGAACAACCCGGCACTATTCGCAAGGCACCCGTGTTACCCTGAGGGCGCACTCCACCGCCGCTTACACCTTTGAACATTGGGAAGATGGAGACACCGCTGCCACCCGTACCCTTACCATGAACCAGCATCAAGTGCTGGTTGCCCATTATCGCACCAATGCATTTGTGGTAGGATGGGACTTTTATGCCCTTGGAAATGCAGACCGCAGTCCTGACTGCTCGTTTCCACATGCCCCTAACCAAGCCGTTCTGCAATTGCTGGACGACAAGGGCGCATCCGTTTCATGGTCGGGCTATTCAGGCATGAATGACAAACTATGGTTTGGCAACAACGCTGCCATGATCCGACGAAGCCGCTCGCAGGTTGGCTCCTATTATTTTCAACTACAGTTCAGCACACAGCAGTTTACCAATGTGCGTATTCAGGCGGATTTTCTGGAAGTTTTTACGCACTATCAGCGACAGCAGGTCAGCTACTCCACTGACGGTATAACCTTCCTTCCCTTAGGCAACATTGATTTCCCGGAAGATTCCACCTGGTACCCCCACTCCTTTTTATTGCCCCGGGATGCCGAACAAAAAGACTCTGTATTTGTACGTTTTACCCCGGACAAAACAGCCCCACTTATTCAAAAGGGAGCCACTACCGGCAGCTCCATCAGCAAAGTGTATGTGTTGGGAAACTTCGTGAATGATGGCATCCACCCACAGTTGATTGAAAGCAGCCCGGCAATGGGAGAGCAGGGTGTGCTGCCCAAGGGCTACGTCCGTCTGGCGTTTAATGAGACCATCCGTCTGGTGGAAAATCATGGTGCAACGTTAAATCAGCAACCGCTGAATGCCTATCGGGTGTCTGGCCATTACATTGAATTTCCCTTTAATGCCCTGGCCTATGGCAGCCAGTATACGTTTCAATTGCCTGCCAATACCGTGTTTGATGCTAACAACAATCCCAATCAGGCACCGGTTGAACTTGTTTTTTCCACCTTACCTCAACCCATGGTGAGCAAAAAGGTGTTTGACTTTACAGTGGGAAAGGACGGTACCTTGAAAAACGCATTGGAGCAGGCTAAGGCCGGCAGACCCGACACCGAACGTTTCTACATTTACCTCCCCAACGGCCGCTACAACATTGGAGAAACCATGGGAGATCAAAACGAAATGACCACCTTACAGCTAAAAAATGTTTCCATTATTGGCGAGGATATGGATAGCGTTGTGTTGTACAACACTCCCACAACAGAATCAATCCACAGCACGGCAACCCTTCATTTCAACAGCAAATCGTCCAACAACTACCTCCAAAACCTTACCCTGCTTAACCAAATGGACTACCGTACCGGAGTGTTAAAAGGACGGGCGGTGGCTTTGTGGGACGAGGGGAACAAACACATTTACAAACGGGTAAAACTTTTGAGCAACCAGGACACCTATTTTACCGGAAATTACAGGAGTTACCTGGAAGCCTGCGAAATACACGGCACCACTGACTTTATTTGCGGAGGTGGCGACATATTTTTTAATCGCTGCCTGTTGTTTCTTGAGGAAAAATCGGGACCCGTAATTACCGCACCGGCCACTAACGGCCAATGGGGCTATGTGTTTATGCATTGTATAATTGATGGGTTTGCAGTGGCTCACAACGATTTTCAACTGGGACGCCCCTGGAGCAATTCGCCCAAAAGTGCATTTCTGCATACGCAAATGCAACTGATGCCATCCTCAGGGGGCTGGGGAAATCCCATGAATGTAGTGCCAACCGTATTTGCCGAATTTAACAGCATGAATGCACACGGTTTTCCCATTGACCTTTCCAACCGAAGAACTACCTACACAAAAAATGGGGTAACCGCAATCCTAAACCCGGTATTAAGCAGCAAGGAGGCATGGAATTACACCCTAAAAAATGTACTGGGAGGTACGGACAATTGGCAACCAGATCTTCTTACTCAGGATTTGCCTGCGCCTGAAGTAACGCTTTTTAATGGAGCCCTGCAATGGGACGACAGGTCTGATGCACTTTGCTGGGCCGTGTATAAAAACGATAATTTGATGACATTTACCACCCAGAACAACTACCTGCTTCCTGATGATGCATTAAAAACAGACCAATATACCATACGAGCGGTTAATAGCATGGGGAGTTTAGGACCGGCATCGCAGGGGTACACGCAGGCTACATCCACCCATGTGACACGTGGCCTGAAAACGGTACACTACTCGCGGTACTTTACCCTGGATGGAAAAGAAGTACAACGGCCCGAACGAGGGATTTATATTGTTCAGCACTTTTTTACGGACGGCACCAGGCAAACCGGCAAAGTATATTATAAAAATCACCCCTAACCGAAGGCACACCGCTTCCATGGGTACGACCGTGCTGTGAGTACACACGGTGCCGGTAGTATGAATGAAGGAATGAAGTTTTCCCTTTAAAAGAAAACAGGCAGCAGGGTACAGCACCGTCGGTTTCCCGAAGCTTCACTAAAGTTCCTGAGTCCCCACTTCGCAAATGCCATTGACACGTTTTAGCCGTTCGGTGGTGGGTGAAAAATCGGGCCGCGCTACCATTACTCAATTCCATGCCACAAAAAAACAAAGGCCATCCTGGTTTATCAGAACGGCCTTTGCAATTATTTTTCAGTGCTTTTTATCGCTTACTCAATGTAATGTAGTCGTTTTTGTCGGTAATGCTTTTGTAAGCCGGGCGTATAATTCTACCGCTGGAGAAGGTTACTTCCTCTAAACGGTGTGCTGCCCAGCCAGCAATACGGGCTACCGCAAAAATTGGCGTAAACAGCTCTTTCGGAATTCCAATCATGTTGTAAACATACCCCGAATAAAAGTCAACGTTGGCACAAATGGTTTTGCCTTCGCCTTTAAAATCGCGGAATACCTTGGGAGCCAGTCGCTCTACGCTGTCGTATAAATAAAATTCGTCGAGCTTTCCTTTTTCTTCTGCCAATAGTTTTGCCTGTTCCTTCAGCAGCGTGGCACGCGGATCAGAAAGGGTATAAATCGCATGACCGATTCCATACACTTTACCGCTTCCATCAAAAGCCTCTTTCTTTAAAATCTTCATGAGGTAATCGTACACCTCCTGGTCGCTTTCCCAGTTTTTTACATTCTTTTTGATGTTTTTCATCATTTCAAGCACCTTGAGGTTGGCACCCCCATGCAAGCGCCCTTTTAAGGAACCGATGGCTGCACCAATGGCCGAATACGTATCGGTTTGCGCCGAACTTACTACCCGGGTTGTAAACGATGAATTGTTTCCTCCCCCATGCTCGGCATGCAACACCAGGCAAAGGTCAAGGATAGAAGCTTCCAGCGGGCTATAATCGTGCCCCTTCAGCATGTACAAAAAGTTTTCTGCGGTACTTAAATCCAACTGCGGGTGGCGTATTATCAGAGATTTGCGCTGGTACGAGTGGCGCATACCGTAATACGCATACGAGGTGATTACCGGAAATTTTGCAATCAGGTTCAGCGATTGATCCAGAATGTTGTTCAGGCTGTAATCTTCGGCCTTTTCATCCTCGGCATAGAGGCTCAGCACCGATCGTGCCAGCATGTTCATCACATCCGGTCCGCGCAAGGAAAGAATCATGTTTTTGGTAAAAAACTGTGGCAAATCGCGCAGGTTGGTCATGTAATCGGTAAAAAACTGCAGCTCGTCTTTTTCCGGCAATTTGCCCGTTAGCAGCAAAAATGCGGTTTCATCAAAACCATGGCGTCCACACGATTGAAAACCGTGACACAGGTCCGAAATCTCGTACCCTCGGTAATACAGTTTTCCTTCGGCGGGAGTCACTTTTCCATCCACCATATCGTAGCCCTTCACCTCACCAATTTTGGTAAGTCCCACTAAAACTCCCGAAGAATCTGCATTGCGCAGTCCCCGTTTTACGTTGTTAACGGTAAACAACTCCTTGTCAATCTGACAGGCGTCGTACACCAGGTTTGATAATTTTTCCAGCATATTTCTTAACGTTTTAGTTTATATTTCTGCCCAAAAGCGCTGCTTCCGCTTTTGCCACTTTATCAAAGTTAAAGGCCTTTGTTATTTCGTTCATCAGGCCCTCAATTTGTTCGTTGCACAAATTACCGATGCTACCCTCGTGGGTGTGGTGGATGTTTTTATCGGGGTTGTAGTTGCCCGACTCAATATCCAAACCAATGGTTTTGTAGGCATCTCTGAACGGCACTCCATCCTGCACCATTTTATTCACCACCTCCACA
>JAUIMD010000074.1 GCA_030433225.1 Bacteroidia bacterium | reverse complement strand
CATTAACGAAAACGCGGATCCTGCCGTACGTGTTGATTTTGAAATGCTTACCGACGAACTGGTGCCGGAAGGTCACCCTGAATATACGCACTTGTACGAAGGGCCGGACGATATGCCTGCACACATCAAAGCTTCGCTGTATGGCAGTTCAGTAACCATTCCCATTACCGATGGTATTTTGAACCTGGGTAACTGGCAGGACATTTACTTTTGCGAATTTCGTGACAACGGTGGAACCCGTAACCTGGTAGCTACTGTCTACTCCTGACAGCCGGGTGATTTTCGGGGTAGTAATCGTACCGTAATTCTTCTTTTACCATTTCAAAACCTGCTTTCAGGTAGGTATCCAGGGCCTTCTCATGGTCGAACTCGCACGTGTGTAGCCATACCTGGTTTTGCCCATCTTGGCCGGCTTTGCGTATGGCCTCGTACATGATGGATTTGCCGTACCCTTTGCCAATATAGTCTGGTGTAAGGCCGAGATAAACGATTTCGGCTTTTCCGTCAATGGTAAAATCTACCTCAAAGTAACCGGCATTTACGCCATCAATGTTGTACAAAAAAATGGATACACTGTTGCGTTGCAGTAGGGATACCAATTGTGTTTTTTCCATTAATAAACGCTGACTCCACCCATACTTTTCGCCAACATTGGTATACATGTCCAGGTAGTCTTTAACTTCAGGCATGTCCCATTCTTCTACGCTAACTCCTTCTTGCGGGTCAGGAATCGGGGCATTTTTGGGGTACTCTAAAAACCATGTTTTTACGGGTATTTTTACAAAATTGCTCATTGAAGATGAAAGTATTAAACGTTAATAAGGTTGTACTTTTAAAAGGAATAGCCCAACGACGATACCATGCCGTAGTCGTTTGAAACGGCATTAGTACTGGGCGCTTGTCCGTCAAAATTATCATAAAAGGTGAGGGAAAAGAACAGATCGTTCAAAATCTCCCACCGGGCACTTACATTAAAGTCAAACCGGCGCCGTTCGGTATTGTTTATTCCCTGGTATACAATAAACGAGGCCGATATGTTTAGTTCCGGGTCGTCGTACCGATAGGTATTGAACGAAATACCTGCCAGCAATTCCGCATTGTACGTAGGTTCTGTACTCGAAAAATTGGTTTCGTTGTTTCCTGCGGCTCCCGCATAAATGGCTAGTTTGGTATAGTTTGTATTGATGAATTTTCTACCGGTATAGGCCGATATTTTAGAACGCAGCTTCAGGTTCAGCTCAGTGTTTTGTTCAAAACTGATGGAGGTGGACCAAAAGCGCGGACCAGAAGTGATGCGGGAGTAGGTGAGGTTTACATCTTCCTTTCGGGAGGGGTCTGTGTTGGATTGATCTTTTAAAATAATTTGAGAGGTAAGCTCAGTTGTGCTAAGCCTGGCGCGGTACACCCCCTGAAAATCTCCGGTAAGTTGTGCGCTGTTGTTGGCTTTGGTGAAATTAAATCCCAAACTGGCATAGCCATCCAGATTTTCCCAAAATGTTTTTTTTAACGGAGCAACCGAAACAATGTCGATGTGGTTTACCTCCAGGGTGTCGTAGGCCATTATAATAAGGTCCTTCCCCGGATTTTCAGAAACCGCCAGCGATCCGTAATAAATGGTTTCGTAATTGGTTTGGATGAAAAATAATTGCCTGGAAATGATGCCGGTAATCTTGTCCCATTCCACTTTTAGGGTTCCCATGCCGTCTACTTTGTAACTCAGTTTGCCAAGGTCGAGGCTTTTTACTTCCCCGGTAATTACGTTGGTGTTAAGCATGTAAATGGTATCTACCTTAGCGGCAAAAGAAACAGCAAAAAAGAGGGAGCATATGAGGGTGAGCCGAAACCGCATTTGAGTAACTTCATGTATTTCGATGCAATTAACATAAAATCGCTCGAACTCACGGTAATTCCAGCTGCGAATTGCAATTAAAAAGCGGCATTGCTTACTGCCCCGTTCTTATACACGAACGAACGCCGTTTGCGGAGCCTGTATATTACGAGGCGAACGCCGCCTTTAAAACCCGCAGGTAAATTTAGCGCGTGCTATGATACAGGGGCTTGTCGGTAATCACGCGTACCTGAACATCACCGCTTCTCACAAAAATGTAATTGGCCAGGTTTGCCACTTCCGCAAAATCCCCATTAAAATCCATTAAAAAGGCACTCGAAAACTTGTAATCGTCTGATCCCGGATTTACAATGGCACTGTCGTACACTTGAAAAAAGTTGTATTCTCCATTGGCGTAGGTGTTTTCTTTAGCACCAAAATCGTGCAGGTACATGTAAAAAGTGTCTACATAGGCTACCGACATGGGGTTGTTGTATTCAAGCATTCCCCAAATAACATTTTCCGGAACCCGCTGTATTTCATTCACCGGAATTAATACCGGCGCAGTTCCTGACATTTCTAAACGGTATTTGTCGCTGAATTTTTGCACATACCCTTCGCGCGAAAAATTTGGCAGCTTTATTTCAAGATCGTAAATACTATCGGCAAGGCCGGTGAGGTTAAAAGTGGCAGTTGCCGGGCCGCGCCCTGAATAACAAACGTTGGGTTTGTAAATGCGTTGCAAGTCAATAGTGAGTTTAGAGCCTGTGACCTGGGTTTCAAATTCAAACAAATAATTTTCACAATCGTATTCTCGCTCGCTTTCTATCACAAGAAAAATCTTTCTTTCGATGCTGTCCAGTTGTTCAAACAGGCTGAGTTTAATGTTGCCTTCAATGGGCATGTAAGGATCTTCGAAAGTGTTGCATCGCGTAAAGGAAATGGCCAATACTGCCAGCACGGCCATTTTTGCAATTTGTTTCAGCATTTTATATGTCATGTTTTTTTCTGTTATCTGGTTGTTTGTCAGGATTCTCTGTTTCGGTGATGTTTCCAAACCGAACCTGTTTTGCCTGCCCGCGAAAAAGTCTGATAATGGCGACCCGTTTGCGTTACTAAGCATACGTAACTTATCCTGAAAAATTGTTTCAATGTGTCAAATAATGTGCCAAAAAGACACCAAATCCCTAAAAAAATCAAAAGCAATACAGTATAGCTGGAAGAGAGGGCTTTGGGCGTTCACAGCGCAGCTGCTGAATTTTGGCCGGTGGCTGCCAAAATGGGGCTTTGCAAATCCCCCAAAAACGTTGCCACGGGAAAAGTTTTAACGGCAGTAATGTTTCATTTCTATTGAAAATACAGGCTATTAATTTCTATATGAATCTATATAAGGGTGGATGCGGAAAGGGAAACTAAAGCGTTATTTTGAATGAGTTTACGTAATTTTTGAGCAATGCTTTCAGTAAAATAATCTACATTTGAACCTCGTTCGGTATTATTAATACACGAGTGAAAATAAATAAGTGCAAACGAATCCGAGTTTCAACGATCAATGTTTAACTATAAAAAAAAGTATTATGGGTAATAAAAGGGTCTATTCCTTCGGTAACAAACAAGCCGAAGGGCGCGCTGACATGCGAAATCTTCTGGGTGGTAAAGGGGCTAACCTGGCCGAGATGAATTTGATTGGCGTTCCGGTTCCTCCCGGTTTCACCATTACCGCCGACACGTGTAATGAATACAATGAAATGGGGCGCAATAAAATCGTTGGGTTGCTAAAAAGCGAAGTGGTGGAAGCCATGAAAAAAGTGGAAGCCACCATGAACATGGGTTTTGGCTCCAAAGACAATCCGCTTTTGGTATCTGTACGGTCAGGGGCAAGGGTTTCAATGCCCGGTATGATGGATACCGTATTAAACCTCGGCATGAATGATGAAGCCGTTTTAGCCATTGCCAAAAAGGCGGGCAACGAACGTTTTGCCTGGGATTCGTACCGGCGTTTTGTACAAATGTATGGCGATGTGGTTTTAGGCATGAAACCGGAATCGAAGGAAGATATCGATCCTTTTGAAGAAATAATGGAAGAAGTTAAAGAAGCCAAAGGTGTGGAAAATGACACCGATTTGGATGTGGAGGACCTCCGGCAACTGGTGCTGAAATTTAAGGCGGCCGTAAAAAAAGTAACAGGGCGCGATTTCCCGGTAGACCCCTGGGAACAATTGTGGGGAGCTATTGCTGCCGTTTTTGACAGTTGGATGAATCCACGTGCCATTTATTACCGACAAATTAACCAAATACCTGCCGAATGGGGCACTGCCGTGAATGTACAAGCCATGGTTTTTGGCAACATGGGAGCCAACTCCGGTACCGGGGTGGCCTTTACCCGCGATGCTGCAACGGGAGAAAATATTTTTAATGGCGAATACCTGATTGATGCACAGGGAGAAGATGTTGTGGCCGGTGTGCGAACTCCACAGCAAATCACCAAAGAAGGATCGTTACGTTGGGCCAAACTTGCCAAGGTTTCTGAGGAAGACCGTGCTACCAAATATCCATCGTTAGAAGAAGCCATGCCTGCCGCATATGCCGAATTGTTTGAAACACAGGAAAAACTGGAAAATTATTTTAAAGATATGCAGGATCTGGAGTTTACCATACAGGACGGTAAGCTGTGGATGCTCCAAACCCGAAATGGAAAACGTACGGCCGCGGCAATGGTGAAAATTGCCATGGACATGTTGCGCGAGGGTATGATTGACGAAAAAACAGCCGTGCTGCGCCAGGAACCCAATAAGCTGGATGAATTATTGCACCCGGTGTTTGATTTGGATGCCATGATTAAAGCCAACGTTGTGGCTACCGGTTTACCCGCTTCTCCCGGTGCTGCTACCGGACAATTGGTGTTTCATGCCGACGAGGCAAGCAAATTTCCCGTTACCATTTTGGCGCGTATAGAAACTTCGCCGGAAGATTTGGAAGGTATGGACATTGCCCAAGGGATTTTAACCGCCCGCGGTGGGATGACCTCACATGCTGCTGTGGTAGCACGTGGTATGGGAAAATGTTGTGTGTCTGGTGCCGGAGAGTGTAAAATAGATGCCAAAGCGCGGACGTTAAAAGCCGGAGGAATTACGTTTAAAGAAGGCGACTGGATTTCGCTGAACGGCTCCACCGGTGATGTATACGAAGGCAAAATTGCTACCAAAGATCCGGAGCTAAGCGGAGATTTTGGTTCCATCATGGACCTTGCCGATCAGTTCAGAAAAATTAATGTGCGTACCAATGCCGAAACACAGCGCGATGCGAAGGTGGCCCGCGATTTTGGTGCTCAGGGAATTGGATTATGCCGCACAGAACACATGTTTTTTGAAGGAGAGCGTCTGGTACGTATGCGCGAAATGATTTTGTCGCACGACGAGGCAGGTCGCAGAAAAGCGCTTGCAAAATTACTGCCTATACAACGGCAGGATTTTAAAGATGTATTGGGCACCATGATTGGTTTTCCTGTAACCATACGGCTGTTAGACCCTCCGCTGCACGAGTTTGTTCCACAGGAAGAGGATAACCAGAAAGCCATGGCCAAAGAAATGGGGATTTCGTTGGATGAAATTCAGAGAAAAGTAGAAGATCTGCATGAATTTAACCCTATGTTGGGGCACCGCGGTTGTCGTTTGGGAAACACCTATCCGGAAATTACAGAAATGCAGGCCCGCGCAATTTTAGAGGCTGCTTTAGAGTTGAAAGCCGAAGGTAAGCCAACCTTCCCCGAGATTATGATACCATTGGTGGGAACGGTGAAAGAGCTTAAAATGCAGGAAAAAATTGTGCGAGAAGTGGCCGAACAGGTATTTAAAGAAAAAGGTACAAAAGTGGAATACCTGGTAGGAACCATGATCGAAATTCCGCGTGCAGCTTTGGTTGCCGATGAAATTGCTGAGGTGGCCCAGTTCTTCTCGTTTGGTACCAATGACCTTACGCAAATGACCTTTGGATACTCTCGCGACGATGCAGGTAAATTTTTGCCGGTATACCTCAAAAAGGGAATCCTGAAAAATGACCCCTTCCAGGTGTTGGATCAGGAAGGTGTTGGTCAGCTGGTGCATACCGGTATTCAAAAGGGACGGTCAACCAATCCCATTTTAAAAGTAGGGATTTGTGGCGAACATGGCGGCGAACCCAGCTCGGTTGAGTTTTGCGCCAAAGCAGGTATGAATTATGTGAGTTGCTCGCCATTTAGGGTGCCCATTGCCCGACTGGCTGCAGCGCAGGCCGCTTTAAAATAACATGAACTGCTACATAGGTAAAAGTCGCATTCTTAACGGGGTGCGGCTTTTTTTGTGCTGTACAAAAAATGTTAAGGGTTCAGGGGATGTGCTGCAATGCTGTATATTTGCCGGCATGTTACGCAAGGTAATTTTTTTGTGGATTTTATGGCTGCCATTAGGGGCATTGCAGGCCAAACGAAATAGTATTCCGGATGAAATGCCGAAGGAAACAACTGAAGGAGTAAGCCTTTCGCGTTCCATAACTCCCGATGCTATGGTTTTTGAAAAAGCCTTTGCGGCCTTTCAATTGCTTAACGATAGCGGCTTACGCGTGTTTGCCATTATTGATTATACCAAACCGTCTACCGTTGAGCGTTTTTTTATTTACGATGCCGATAAAAAAATACTTTTGCAAAAATTACTGGTGGCACACGGTAAAAATTCAGGCGAAAACTTTGCCACCCACTTCTCCAATAAAAACGGCTCCCTGAAAAGTAGTCCGGGTTTTTACAGAACGGGTAGCACGTATGTTGGCAAGCACGGGTACTCCTTACGCTTGTACGGGCTCGAAAGCGGTTTTAATGACCATGCGTACGAGCGCGCCATTGTAATTCATGGAGCCGATTATGTAAATGAGCGCTTTATAAAAACGCACCAGCGGCTGGGCAGAAGTTGGGGATGTCCGGCCATTTCAAACGAATGTTCAAAAAGTGTAATTGACCTGATAAAGAATGGAGCCGTTATCTACATTCATACAAACGATCAAAACTATTTATCGAAATCCACCCTTTATAATGGAAAGCATTAATGAGGCATAACGTTTATGGGTTTTATTTTGCCTCTCATCAATGCATTGTACACCTTCGTGTCGCGGTTATACACGTCGTTAAAAAAGCGCAAATCACCCGTTTCACTCAAACTTACGGTCCAGTACAATAGCATTACGTCAGGTTTGTTTTTTAGGATCACCCGTTGTGTTTCGGCGCTTTGAACTACCTCTTTTATTTTTTGGCCGGTATATTCGGTTTTGCTCAACAATACTTCGGCAAACTCCAGTGGGTTTTCCACCCGTACGCAACCATGGCTTAAGGAACGGTCTTCTTTTACAAACAGGCTGCGCGAAGGCGTATCGTGTAAAAATACCGAGAAGGGGTTAGGGAAAATAAATTTAACTTGTCCCAGTGCGTTCCAGCTGCCCGGTTTTTGGCGCAGCATATACGGGAAAGGACTGGCGGGAGTGAGTGCATTAAAATCAAGGGTAGCGGCATCCACCACCTTGCCATTAAAGGTAACCACCTCCATGTGGTTTTTGGCTAAATACCCGGGGTCGGCCTTAATTTTATGCAACATCTCGTTTTTAAATATGGAGGTGGGAACAGTCCATGTAGGATTAAATTCCACATAATCCATTTTTGCTGTAAAAACCGGCGTTTGATGGTATGTTTTACCCACCATGGTACGCGTTGTGTAGGTGCGTTTTCTGTTTTCGAAAATGTAGGCCTCAAAAGCAGCAATGTTTACCAACACAAAATAGTCCGAAAAAGCATGGGACACCCAGCGATCGCGTTCCATGTTCACCTTTAGCATTTCCATTTTGGTTTCGGCAGTTATGTTTAAAGCCGCAAAGGTGTTTTTGCCCAAAACACCATCGTCGTTTAATCCATGGTTTCGTTGGAAACGCTTTACATCTTCCACCAGCCCATCGTTGTATTTCAGTTCGTTTGCGGGGAGCGAATCACTCAAATCACCTGAAATGTGCAGGCGTTTTCTTATTTGTGGAACCATACTGCTGCTGTCTCCGGGGTGCAAAACAGCCGTGTAAGTCAGGGTTCCCCAGCCCCCATTTTCTGCAATGGCGGTGTAGTGTGCCAAC
>JAUIMD010000073.1 GCA_030433225.1 Bacteroidia bacterium | reverse complement strand
TCCAAACTGGGAAGACTTATTTGAGCGGGTATATGGCATTATGCGGGAGTCGAACCCCAAACGTTTCCCCGAAATATATGCCTAGGTTTTAAAGGGCCGACATGCGTACATGCTCCTGTTCAAAAACAGCATTTAATAAGGTGGTAAGCTGTTGAGCCGTTTGGTAAAAATAGCGCCGTTTGTTATAGGCAACTGCCCATTGTATACCGGCTATGGCATTGCTGAAAAATACCTCCTCGGCATGGTTCAAAATGTCGGGGTGGATAAAATCCTCCTCCATATATTCCAGTTCGGCTTGCGCAGCCAGTTGTGGCATTAGTTTGCGTATGGTGCCATTCACGCAACCTGTAGCCAGGGAAGGGGTAACCAGTTTGTTTCCAATTTTAATGTACACGTTGGATGCCACAGCTTCTACCAGGCTTTCTTTTTCATTCAGTAAAATGCAATCGTCCCACTTACGTTCCGTTTTATGGATGCCTGCCAAAATTAAGGGTAAGGCATTGGAGTGCTTTAAATTACTAAGCAGAGATGCGGGTTTGGGAACGGTTTCGAAAATGCCGACTTTCAGGCCTTTACTGTTGAGTTGATACGTTTCCGTCTTTAATGGAAATGCTTCAATAAAAAACTCTACGCCATGGTTGGTTGGCGTATATTTTCCTCCTTCTTTGCGAAAACAGTTTACACGTACACTGCAGGCGGTATACATTTTTTCTTTGTGCAGAAGTTGTTGAATGGCAACCAGCAGGCTTTGTTTGCTAAAAACTTCGCGGAAATCCATTTTTAAAAAGGATAACCCGGCCTGCAGGCGCTGCCAGTGTAAATCGTAAAAAGGGGGGATGATTCCCTTGCACCGCATGGTTTCAAAAACACCATCGCCGTACAGGGTGCCGCGGTTACTGGCGGCAATTTTCGCCTGGCTTTTGGGCAACACGTTTCCGTTATATGAAATAAACTTCCCCATTATACGTGCCCGGCAATTTTACGGCAATACGGCAACAGGTTTTCGTTTGCCTTTATTTTTATGGTGTGCAACCCCGATGCTGCACCAGCCTCTACATCCTTTACATTGTCGCCAATAAACCATGAGGTATCCCGGTTAATCTGGTAGCGGGCAATGGCTTTTTCGATGTTGAGGTTGGCCGGCTTTCTGCAAAAGCACTTTTCAATGTGGTTGTGGTGCGGGCAAAAATATATGTCGGTTATATGGATGCCATTGGAATGAAATTCATCCAGTATTTTTGTGTGTACAGCTTCCACATCTTCTTTGCCATACTTTTGTTTGGCCACTCCACCCTGGTTGGTAATTACAAACAACAGGTAGCCATGTTTCAACAATAATTGGCATCCTTCAATAACGCCCGGGTTTATCACAACATCTTCGGGCTTAAATATGTAGTAATGGCCTATGTCACTGTTAATAACGCCATCACGATCTAGAAAAACAGCTTTCTTCATTTAAAAGGGAAGGGTAATTAATTGGTCTAAAAATATGAAAATGGAACTGGGTTTAACGATGATGGGAAAAGAAAATCCAAACAAGGCACCCCAAAAGTGTGCATCGTGCCCTATGTTATCGTTGTTTTGTTTGCCCATGCGGTACGAGTAGTATAAATATCCAATGCCAAAAACAATGCCCGGAATGGGAATCACCCCAAAGAAATATAGCAGGTTCCAGGGATCGAAAAATATGCAGGCAAACACCACGGCCGATACTGCTCCGGATGCCCCAACGGCATTATACATCGGATTCTCTTTTTCTTTGAGCAACGAAAATAAGGACGATACCGGCAAGGCCAGGAGGTAAAAAACAAGCAGTCCGATACTGCCGTTAATCCCTAAATAATGCTCGAAATAGGTGACCAGGTTTCTGCCGAACGAAAAGAGCACAAACATATTAACCAGCAAATGCATCCAATCGCCGTGTACCAGTCCATGGCTCAGCAGCCTGAAATATTCTTTACGGTGAACCGCCTGGTATGCATTAAACATTAGCTTGTAAAAAAGCGACCGATCCTGAAAAGCTTTTGCAGAAACAATAACGGTAGCCGCAATAAGAAATATAAGTATAGAATTCATGTGCGTGGTATTTAAAATTGGATGCCATTTTTTGTGAGTTGGCAATGCTTCCACTCGCCGTTTATAAATTCAACCGTTTCGCTTATGCCATTAGCCAACAGGTACTCTGCTGCCATGGCCATGCCTGAATGTAAGCGGTCGGTACTGTGCGCATCGGTATTTATGGTAACGGGAATGCTCAACTGCTTTAAGATAGAGAAAAAAGATTGGTGTGGATAGAAAAATCCTAAAGATTCGAAGGATTTTGTATTTATCTCCACAATCAGGTCATTTTCTTTTGCAGCATGCAGCATATCTTTCACCGCACTTCGAAAAGGGGCATGGGTGTGATCAAAGTACTGGTGTCCGTTTTGAAAAATTTTATCCAGGTGTCCTACTATGTCAAACCCGCCCAGTTCCATCATTTGAATGGATTGTCGGGCAAAATCCTTCACCAGGGTGTCCACATTGTTCTGGTAAATTTGCTGGAGTCCGGTTTCCCATTCGTCCCAGGGGGTGTCTACTGCCCACGGCGTACCATTGTCCAATGTGCCCACATAATGCAGTGAACTTATTTTGTAATCCAAATGTGCGGGCAAAAGTGTATCAGAACGGGCATCCAGTTGCCCTTCAATAAAATCCGCTTCAATGCCTGTAAAAATGGCAATTTGTCCATGATATTTTTCTTTCAGGGCTTTTAAAACTTCATAATACTTTACCAGGTCTTGTTTGCTGATATTCCATTCTGATGCAAACGGTACCGGACCATGGGCAGAAAAGCCAATGGCAGCATCCTTGTTTCGGATGGCTTCCAAAACAAGGGCCTCCATTTCGGATTGGCCATCGCAATATGGGGTGTGACAATGGTAATTAGTCCAACTCATGGTACGGTAATTTTGCCGTAAAAATAGCAGAATTGACCGAAAAGAAGGAGAAGTAAACAGAAAGTATTAAGGGTGTCAAAATTTTATTAAAGCAATCGGAGGGAAGCGTGTAAATTGTGGAAAAATTGTTAATTATGCTGTATTTGGCTTGACTTCTACAACATTCAATCGCAAATTGCCGTTGAACAGTAACAGTTAAAAATTTTCAGCCATGAACGAAAATGCAAACTTCGATGGAAAACCCAAAATACCGGGTTCAATAAGCCAGGACGGGAGAGTGTTTGGCTTGTATTTGTATCATTTTTTAAAGGTAACAGGTAAAACCGGTTTGGTAAGCTGGTCTCCAAAAAACCAGAGCAATGCTCCCATGTACCTTTATTCCATATCGTAATGTAGCCACTGGTGTTGTTTACTCCACCAAGGCCATTCCCGCCCGTACCCAATAAAATACGTCATTTGTATGAGCGCCGGTTCTAGCTTCGCTGCGCTCATGTCCAAGCCTCACGATTACCATATTTTTTTCAGGAACAGCAAACACATACTGCCCTAAAATGCCACGCATGTATGGAATTTGCATCCCTTCGTACTGTAAAATCCAAACCTGCTGGCCATAATAATCCAGTGCATTTCCATTCCCGTCTACCAGGTAGGTAGCGGGCGATATGGCATCCAGCATCAGTTGTTTATCAATAACTTGTTTGCCGTGCCACGCGCCGGTGTCCAGCATCAGTTGTCCCCAACGGGCAAAATCGCGGGCATTTGTATTAAAGCAACAATACGCCTTTTCCAGGCCATCTTTCTTATCCAGGCTCCAAAGTGCATCCTTTTCAGCCTGAAGCGGCGTCCAAAATTTTTCCGCAACGTATTCGCTCAGCGGACGTCCGACGGCATTGGTTAAAACCCGCCCCAAAACCAGCGTGTTTCCACTGAGGTAATTGTAGACCTTTCCGGGCTCCGAAGTCACCTCCAGTCGGTTAATTAATTTGTCCAGATTTTTCCCGTAGTACGCCTCGGTGGTAGTTTGAAAAAGGGTGGAAACGCCTTTATGATTTTCCTGCCAGTTTAAGCCCGACGACATGGTGAGCAGGTTGCGTAAGGTAAGTTTTTTGTTGGCCGGGGTTTGGTATGCGGGTATAAAATCGCTCACGGGTTGATCGATGCTTTGGATGTAGCCCTCTTCAACGGCTTTTAAAATGGCGAATGCTACAATGCTTTTTGCCGCCGAAAAACTATTGGATAAGCTGTTGGAACTGTATCCATCCCAGTATTTTTCGTAAAGCAGTTTGCCATCTTTTATCACTACAAAAGCCACGGAATTCAACATCATAAACGTGTCCTCGTAGGCCGCATCCAAACTTAATGCTCCATACTCGTTGTGTAAATCCCATGGACGCGGATCGCCGGCAGTAATCACGCGATTGTCAAAAATCGGATAATCTTCGATACCAGGATTAAAATACCGCAATGCCGTACGGGCATATTGAGGGAGCAGAAAATACGCAATGGCACTACCAGCCACAAAAATTGCAAGTGCTATAAGCCGATTTACTTTCATAGGGTTTCTTTTTGAGTGCTTTAAATTTAGTAAAATACACCTAAATATGTGGCAAACTTCCTCCACCTTAGCCGGAAAGATTTTGCCGGAATACTTCCTTTGAACCGAAAACGATTGCGTAGATAAACAGGCAAAATCAGCCGTGTTTTTTTCACTAAACTCTTATTTAGGAATAAATTGCAGTGTTTTTTTAGTGCAAAAGCGTTGCGAAAGAAGCACGTTGCAAACGTATTAATGAATGTTGAAGCATGAATAATAGATTGATTTTTATACTTTTTGCCGTTTTAAGTTTTAGTCCGGCCAATTGGGTAATGGGGCAAAACAGCGACCGGGCGTTTCTTGGTGCACGGCAGGAAAATAATGTGCTGTTGGTGGAAACCTCGGATGGCGACTACCGTATAAAGATGTACCCCGGGGCTGGTGTTGAGGTTGTTTTTACCCATGCGGATATCCCTTCGTATCCCTCCTATAGCTTATTAAACCCAAGTGATGAGGTAACGGCAACCCTTACCCGCAAGGATGCGTTTCTAGAATTTGAGGGACAAAACATGAAAGTTGTGATTCAAAAACAACCGTTTGCCCTTTCTTTTTTCAGGGCATCCAAACGGCTGTTATCCGAAGAACACGGTTTTTTTCAGAATGATTCAACCCGGGGTTTTCGGTTTAACCTGGAGCCGGAAGAAAAAATAACGGGTGGAGGCGAACGCGTTTTGGGAATGAACCGGCGCGGAGAGCGTTTGCAATTGTACAACAAAGCAAGCTACGGATACGAAACCCATGCCGACCTGATGTACTATTCGATGCCGGTCGCCATTTCATCAAAAAAATACATGCTGGTGTTTGACAATGGTGCAAGTGGTTATATGGATATCGGAAAAACTGAACCGGACATTTTGCAATTTGAGGCTACCGGCGGAAGAATGAGTTATTGGGTGGCTGCTTCGGATACCTGGCAGGGGTTGATTCGGCAATTTACCCTGATGTGCGGCAGGCAACCCATGCTGCCACGTTGGGCATTAGGCAACATTGCCTCCCGTTTTGGGTACCATAGTCAGCACGAAGTGGAGCAGGTGGTGGATGAATACATTCGGCAAGATTTTCCACTGGATGCCATTGTGCTGGATTTGTACTGGTTTGGAAAAGAAATTCGGGGATCAATGGGGAACCTGGAATGGTATACGGACTCGTTTCCTGACCCGGAAAAAATGATGAAAGGCTTGAGGGAGAAAGGTGTTAAAACCATTTTAATCACCGAACCATTCATTTTGACAAACAGCAGCAAGTACAACGAAGTGAAACGCCTCAACCTTGCAGGAACCGATTCGGCGGGTGTTCCTTATTTGTTTGATTTTTATTTTGGAAATACCTCTTTGCTGGACATTTTTAAAAAAGAAACAAAAGATTGGTTTTGGGAAATTTATAAAAAACATACCCTTGCTGGCGTGGAAGGATGGTGGGGTGACCTGGGAGAACCCGAAGTGCACCCCAACGATTTGATGCATGTGAACGGAAAAGCGGAAGACGTGCATAATTATTATGGCCATGAATGGGCGCGAACGGTGTATGAAGGGTTTTCAATAGATTTTCCTGAAAAGCGCCCCCTGGTGTTAATGCGCGCAGGGTTTGTCGGCTCACAGCGCTATGGGCTGGTGCCCTGGTCGGGAGATGTGCGCCGTACCTGGGGAGGGCTGAAGCCTCAGGTGGAAATATCGCTAACCATGGGAATGCAGGGACTGGCATATATGCATTCGGATTTGGGTGGTTTTGCAGAGCCGTATGAAGACGCAGAATTGTACACCCGATGGCTGCAATATGGCGTATTTCAGCCGGTTTACCGTCCACATGCGCAGGAAGAAGTACCCTCAGAACCCATTTTTTGGGAGGATTCCACCAAAAATATAGTACGCGATTTTATTAAACTGCGGTACGCTTTAATACCTTATGTGTACACACTTACGTTTGAAAATGCAACAAGCGGGACACCCATGATGCGCCCCCTGATGTACATGGAGGATGACCTGAAGTTATTTGACCGAAAGGACTCGTATTTGTGGGGGGATAATTTTTTGGTGGCACCGGTTGTTGAAAAAGGGCAGAAGCACAAAGATGTGTACCTGCCCAAAGGCGCCGACTGGGTGGATTATTGGACCGGAGAACAGCATGAAGGAGGGCAGCAAATTACCATCCCCCTGAACCTGGAAACGATTCCCGTGTTTGTTAAAACCGGCTCGTTTGTGCCTATGGTGCCCGTAGTGCAAACAATGGATGCCTATTCCTCCAAAGAATTGTTGGTGCACTATTACCACCATAACAACGTGACCCTTGCGAATGGATACATGTACGAAGATGATGGTGAAACCAAAAACGCTTTTGAAAAAAAGGCGTACGAAATTCTCCGGTTTTCAGCACAAAACAGCTCTGATACACTCCATTTGATCTACACCCCGGAGGGATACGCTTATGCAGGTAAGCCACCGTATAGAAATGTGCAGTTTGTTGTACACGGTTTTTCACAAAAGCCGGCTTATGTTCAAATAAACGGACAAAAGTTTAACGTGAAATCCGGCCAAAATAAAAAAATAAAGGGCGACCATGGGGTATACTGGGATAAAACTACCGGGCGTGTTCTCGTTAAATTCCGCTCAAAAACATCAACAACTAATGTAATAATCGGGAAATCATGAAACGAAATTTAGTCGTGGCACTTTTGGTCCTATTCGGGCTCAGCGCTTGCAATTCAGTCGTTGAAAAACAAGAAGAAACTCAAGGTAAAATAGTAGTTTACCAGGTGTTCACCCGCCTGTGGGGCAATGCCAATACCACCAACAAGCCCTGGGGAACAATAGAAGAAAACGGGGTGGGTAAGTTCAATGATTTTACGGATAAGGCTCTGGAAGAAATTAAGAAACTGGGCGTAACCCACATTTGGTATACCGGGGTTCCGCATCATGCAGTAATTGGTGATTACACCGCTTATGGAATTTCAAACGACGACCCGGATGTTGTGAAAGGAAGGGCTGGAAGCCCGTATGCCGTGAAGGATTACTACAACGTTAATCCGGATTTGGCCGTTGATCCTGCCAAAAGACTGGAAGAGTTTAAAGCCCTGGTTGACCGAACACACAAACACGGCATGAAGGTGCTTATTGATATTGTACCCAACCATGTAGCCCGCACGTACGAAGGACTTACCAACCCTCAGGGAGTGGAGGATTTTGGCGCGTCGGACGATAGGAGTGTTGCATATGCGAAAAACAACAACTTTTATTACCTCCCCGGCACTGCATTTCAAGTGCCCGAGCCACAAGACGGATATAAACCTTTGGGTGGAATGAAGCACCCACTGGCAGATAATTATTTTGATGAGATGCCGGCCAAATGGACAGGAAATGGTTCACGTTTGGCACAACCTCATTTTAATGATTGGTATGAAACGGTAAAAATAAACTACGGAATATCACCCGATGGGGAAAGAGATTT
>JAUIMD010000072.1 GCA_030433225.1 Bacteroidia bacterium | reverse complement strand
CCAAAAACAGAGTTCCATTGTACCCGATAATGGAACTCTGTTTTTGGTGGCTGTGCAGGACTACCCGAATTTGGAGACTTACATGCTACCGGCCTGGGGGCGCGTACAACACCAAACGGTTCGTTCTTCTCCTTCATCGCTCCCTCTGTGGGAAGTATCTTTTACATCGGCAGAGAGCAAACCTGACTTTTTTATACGAAAATACCTGGCAAATGACCTGGCACACCTGTTTGAAAAAGTGAAGGGTTCCACCTATCTGTGCATTCAGTTGCCGCACTCATCCACACCGGTACAAGCAGGATTTGTGTGCAGCAATGGGTTCACGTACACAGCCGAACTAAATTCTGATTCCAGCGGCATTGCACGTGTACCATTAGCCGCACTGGAGCAAACAACTACCGCCTTGCTGCCTGTAGCATATCCTGTATTTATGCCCCGCTATTTTACGCCAAAAGTGCAATTGCCGTTTGAAATGCAGGAAATAGAAACGCTGGAAATAAGAATAAAAGGGACCCAAAATAAACCTTGCACCGTAACGCTTGGCGCCGTATGGATCGAATAACCAACACAGTATATACATTCAAATTATCATGAAAATTAAAAGCTACTACTATGAACAGTAATTACGTTAATTCGGGCTTCAGGCCTTTGCTGCTGGCACTGTGCTTTTGGGTGGGAACCACGCTTCTTGCCCAGGCACAATCAGCAAACAGAACCGTTTCCGGAACAGTAAAAGACGATACCGGCGAACCACTACCCGGTGTTACCGTTTTGCAGGTGGGAACAGAGGTCGGTTCCATTACCGATTTTGATGGGAACTATACCCTGTCCAACCTTTCGGATACAGCTATCCTGCGCTTTTCTTTTGTAGGATACGAAACACAGCTATTACAGCTCCCGTCCGGTAATCAACTAAACGTCACCTTACTTTCGGCTTCCACTAAACTTGACGATGTGGTGGTGATTGGGTATGGGGTGCAACGAAAAAGCGACCTGACCGGATCCATCGCCAGTGTAAGCACCGAGGATTTCAACAACGGGCTGGTCAGCTCGCCCGAGCAGTTGATTAACGGAAAAATATCCGGGGTGCAAATCATGACCAACAGTGGCTCGCCCACGGCAGGTAGCACCATACGTATTCGGGGAGGAGCATCGCTAAATGCCAGCAACGATCCCCTGATTGTTTTGGATGGATTGCCCCTTGAAAGCGGAGGAATCAGCGGAAATACAGGCAACTTTTTAAGCCTGATCAATCCCAACGACATTGAGAACATCACCATATTAAAAGACGCTGCATCCACCGCTATTTACGGTTCACGCGCATCCAACGGGGTAATTCTCATAACCACCAAAAAAGGATCGGCCAACCAGGGAACCAAGGTAAATTTCACCAGCACCAACTCGGTGCAAACCCTTACCCGTACCCCGGATATGCTCTCTCAGGAGCAGTTCAAATCAGTCATTTCTCAATATGGAAACGACGACCAAAAGGCCTTGCTGGGAACGGAAAACACCAACTGGAACGACCAGATTTACCAGCTTGGATTGGGTACAGACAACAACATCAGCGTTTCCACAAGAGTAGCCGAAAATACTCCCGCACGTTTTTCTTTAGGATATTACAACCAAAACGGAATACTAAAAACCGACAATGCCGAGCGCATTACCGGTAGTTTTTCGGTAAGTCCATCTTTTTTAGACGACCACCTGAAGTTTAAGGTAAATGCCAATGCGGCACACAATAACAACCGGTTTGCAAATTCATCCGCCATTTGGGCAGCATCTACGTTTAACCCCACCCTGGCCGTGTATTCGGGCAACACTGATTTTGGAGGATACAACGAGGCCATTGATAATACCGGAAACCCGGTAAATGCCGCTGTGCGTAACCCTTTAGGATTAATTGAACAATACAATTCAACCAGTACCGTAAACCGTATTTTAGGGAATGTGGATATGGATTATAAATTCCACTTTTTGCCGGAGTTGAAATTTCACGCTACCGCCGGTTACGATTATGCCGAAGGCGAAGGAGCGGTATATGTACCCGTCGAAGCCACGGAGTATTACACCACGGCAGGCCGCGATTATTCGTATGGCCCACAAAAAAACATGAACAAGCTGCTAACCACGTATTTTAATTACAACAAATACCTGAGCGACATTAACAGCAGCATTGAAGCCACCGTAGGGTACGATTACCAATACTGGAAAAGTACATCACCCACGTACACCGAAACCAATACGCTGGGCGAAGTCATCAGCACCTCGTCGCCACGGGACCAGCGCCATTCGCTTATTTCGTACTACGGACGCTTAAACTACACCTTTGCCACACGCTACATTTTAACCGCCAGTGTACGCCGCGACGGAACTTCGCGTTTTAACAAAGACAATCGCTGGGGCATGTTTCCCTCGGTAGCATTGGCCTGGCGCCTGAGTGAAGAGTCGTTTTTGGAAGGAAGCGAGGTGCTCAGCAACCTGAAACTACGGGTTAGCTACGGGGTTACCGGGCAGCAGGACGGTATTGGAAACTACAATTACCTGCCAGTGTACACCTACAGTCAGGATGGTGCCCAGGTGCAATTTGGCAACCAGTTTTATTATACCTACCGGCCTGAAGCATACGTTTCCAACTTAAAATGGGAAACAACACACTCGTGGAATGCCGGGTTTGATTTTGGATTTTTCGACAATGTGCTAACCGGTACCTTTGATGTGTACCAGCGCGACACCAAAGATTTGCTGGCATCGGTGCCCACAGCCGCCGGTACCAACTTTAACAAAACCATATTAACCAATGTTGGAAACGTAGAAAGCAGCGGTATAGAAGTAAGCCTTACAGCAACGCCCATTTCAACAGATGATATAAACTGGAACATCAGTTTTAACATGAGCTACCAGCAAATGAAAGTGAAAAACCTTTCGATGTTTGAAGGCAGCACAACCACCAATACTCCGGTTGGTCCTACCATTGACAGTTACTATTTTCAGGTACTTAGCGAGGGGTATGAGCCATACATGTTTTACCTGCACCGCCAGTTGTACGATCCCGAAAGCGGCAAACCCATTGAAGGGGCCTATGCCGATTTGGACGGCGATGGAGAAATTAATTCCAACGACCTGTACCGCTACAATTCACCCATGCCTGATTTTATTTTCGGCTTAAGTTCCTCCTTCAGCTATAAAAAGTGGACGGTGGACATGAACCTGCGGGCCAACCTGGGCAACTATGTGTACAACGGTATGGCCATGAATTCCGGTGCATTTGGTACCGTAAGTTACAACTCCTACCAACTGAACAACCTCAATGCCAGTTTCCTCGAAACCGGATTTCAAAGTCGCCAATACCTTTCAGATCATTATGTGGAAAACGCCTCCTTTTTGCGTTTCGACCGCCTTAATGTGACTTACAATTTTGGAAAAGTGTGGAAAGAGATGAACCTGAACGCCACTGCCAGTGTGCAAAATGTGTTTACCGTCACCAATTACTCTGGCGTAGACCCCGAGGTTCCAAACGGCATGGACATTTCTTTTTACCCCCGTCCACGCATTTATTCAGTAGGTATTGGTCTTAACTTTTAAATCAGGGAGAACGACAGATGAAAAGCAAAAAAAGTAAATCCGGCAACCATTTTACGGTTAAGCAAACAATCGCCGGACTTTCCAATCCACAAAAAAAATACAACATGAAACATATAGCCATTTATTTTCTGTTGGCCGGAACCTTGTTTTTGGGAGCCTGTGAGGGCGACCTGGATCAATTCCCCCATGCAGAAACCACGGCAGCCGACGTGTATGCCGATGCATCCAATTACAAAGCCGTTTTAGGCAAACTATACGTATCGTTCGTAATTAACGGGCAGGAACGCGGTGGTGGAAATGCAGACCTTTCCAGCAATAGCGGACAAGATTATATGCGTTGTTACTTTAACCTGCAGCAATGCGGAACCGACGAAGTGGCCTCAACTTGGCTCGAAGGTGACCTGGTAGGAAACTTGTCGTACCTCTCGTGGGATGCCAACGACCCCTGGGTAGCCGACATGTATTACCGCATTTATTACAACATTACCCTGGCCAACGAATTTATCCGCAATGCCGGTGACGAGCAAATTGCCAAATTTACCGATAGCGAACAGGAAGAAATTCGCCAGTACCGTGCCGAGGCCCGTTTTATGCGCGCCCTCGCCTACTACCATGCCATGGATTTGTACCGCAACATTCCCTTTGTAACCGAAGCCGATCCTGTAGGTGCCTATGCCCCTCCACGCTACACCGCAGCGGAAGTATTTGATTACATCGAATCGGAACTAATGGATATTGAAAATGACCTGTTGAGTGTTGGGCAGCAAGAGTACGGAAGAGCCACCAGAGGTGCTGCATGGGCATTGCTGGCTAAAATGTACCTGAACGCCGAAGTGTACACTAGTACCGCGCATTACACCGAATGCATTACGTATTGCAATAAAATTTTAACCGAAGGGTATGCCCTTGAGTCGGACTTTAAAAAGCTGTTTAATGCCGACAACCACCTGCGTACCAACGAAATTATTTTCCCCCTTCCTGTAGATGCAGCGCACACCGTATCATGGGGATCCACCACGTACATGGTTTGTGGTTCGGTTAGCAACACGTCCGATTTTCAAAAACCCGAAGACTATGGCGTAGTTAGCGGTTGGGGCATGTTCAGGGTTCGTGGAGAATTACCCGCACTATATGCGGATACCGACGGCAGAAACCTGTTTTTTACCGAAGGACAAACCCAATACCTGGATGAAATTGACAACCAGAGCTATGGCTACTTTATGAGCAAATGGAGCAACCTGAACGATGCAGGAGAAGCCGCATCCAACACCGTGGATGGTGGGGTGAATACCGATTTCCCTTTGTTTCGCCTGGCCGATGTACACCTGATGCTGGCCGAAAGTGTGCTGCGGGGTGGCGAAGGAAGTTCACGCGCTACAGCTTTAGACCTTATAAACCAATTGCGCGTGCGGGCTTTTGGAGAACAATACGAGAGTGATGGAAGACTGAGCGATGCGGAGCTTACCCTGAATTTAATACTGGACGAACGTGCCCGTGAGTTAAGCTGGGAGTGTACCCGCCGCACCGATTTGATACGCTACAACAGGTTTACCACAGCCGATTATGTTTGGCAGTGGAAAGGGGGTGTTGTGGATGGAAAAGCGGTGGATAGCAAGTATAACTATTACCCGATTCCAACCTCAGATCTTACGGCCAATCCTAATTTATCGAACGACGAGTATTAATACAATATGAAAGGGGAAACGCGTATGCAACATCAGCTTGAGATGCGGGTTCCCCTAAAATGCCAAAGAATATACAAATGAAAACACTACATAATTATATACTTGCCGCACTGGTGCTGCTAACCGGTTGGGCATGTGAAAAAGAAGGAGACCTGGTAACCTTGTCTCCCCCTGAAGAGGGTACCCTTATAGCCACCGCAACCGACGTGGTGCTAAGCCCCGAAAACAGTACAAATCCCGTTTTAGGATTGAGCTGGACCACCACTGAGCTGACCGTTAGCGACCCAAACATGTCGGCACCAAAGGTTCTGAAACACACCTTGCAAACCTCGTTAAACCAGGATTTTTCCGGTACCGTGGTAGCCGGGGATGAAGAAGAATTGTCCCGCTCGTACCTGGGAGCCGAATTAAATGCACTGGCCCAAACCCTGGGAACAACCCCCGGATCGGCAACTGCGGTGTATTTTCGTGTTCGGTATTCTGTAGGAGCCAACATCGATCCGGTATTCAGCAATACGGTGGCCGTAAACCTGACATCGTACGAAATTGACATGAGCATGGGCTACATCCTGAATGCCGACCAGGAAGATACCGGCGTAAAACTTTTCTCTGCCAACTCTGATGGGCGTTACGTTGGCTTCATGGGAGCAACGGCCTGGAGCAATTTCTTTTTAAAGGAAGGCGATGGTGTACTGTGGGGAAATGATGGCGTTAGCGGTACCGCTTTCATCACTTCTTCGGATACCGAAACCCATTGGAACTGCTGGTTCCCGGGCGTTTCAGGCTGTTATTATGTTGATTTTAACACCCAGAACAAAACATGGCAGGCCCTGTTGTTGCCCACCCTTACCGTGAGTGGCGATGTAAGCGGGGAACTGACCTTTGACCGTCCGAACAACAAGTGGGTGCTGCCATTTAGCACAGGCTCTACCTCAATTACCGTGCAACTAAGCACCACCGGTAAACAATACAACAATGCCACCGGTACCGATGACGATGCCGCCGTGGATACCCCTGTTGCTTTTGTACAGGATGGGGAAGTGCTGAAACTGGGCACACAGCCCGGCAACATTACCCTTTCTGTACCAGCGGGTGGAGATTATACCCTTACTCTGGATTTGAGCGACCCTACCGCCTGGGTAATTACTGCCGAAAAAGGAAACGAGCTTCCGAAAGAAACAATTGAAACCCTTTATTTACCGGGAATTGATGATTTAATATCAGGCGGATGGACCTTTGACAACATGTTGCATTTGTATAACGAAGACGATAGTACCTATGCCGGTGTTGCCCTTGCAAATTCGGAGTGGGGATACGCCATCCACACGGAAAAGGACAATTGGGACGATAAGTATACATTGGCCGAAGGAGATGGAACCAGTGGTACACTTGAGTTTAAGGGAAGTACCAACCTGCCCGCTCCAGCCCCAGGCCTGTACCTGTTCGATGTAAGTTTAAGCGCACTAACGTACAACCTGTACCCTATCGAGGATCAGATTTACCTCTCGGGCCTGAACAATGTGTGGGATTTCAATACCACCCTGGCTGCCACCGAAACCTCAGGAGAATTCAGCGGAAGCATTGTGATTACGCAAGCCTCAGAATGGGGTTTTCAGATACATACCGACACCAGCTGGAACCATTACTTTGGCGGGTCAGAAGGAGCACTCTATTTTAAAGGAAGCAACATAACCGATGATGCTGCCTTGGCTCCCGGCACGTATACCATGACCGTTAACGTAATAACACGTACGTATTCCATAAGTAATTAATGTACCTTTGCAAATTTCAGGGATAGCACTGTCTGCTGTGCCTGAAATTTGCTTTTTAACCAATAAACATGAAGATTTTAAAAGCACTTGTAAGTATTGCCACCCTAACGTTTTTTATGGCCGCATGTGATAATGCCCCCGAACTTCAGCAACCCCTTCCACCACCGGAGTACGACATGAGCGGGTTTGCCAAAGGTGCCGACATTAGCTGGCTAACCGAAATGGAAAACAGTGGCGTTAAATTTTACAATACGGCAGGCACCCAAAACGATTGCATGAAAATTCTGCGCGATTTGGGCATGAACAGCATTCGCTTGCGCGTATGGGTTAACCCGGTGCAGGGATGGTGCAACAAAGAAGATGTGTTGCTTAAAGCCTGGCGGGCCCAAAATCTGGGGTTCCGCATTATGATCGATTTTCATTACAGCGACCATTGGGCCGACCCGGGAAAACAAACCAAACCGGAGGCATGGGAAAACATGAATTTCTCCGAACTAACCCAGGCAGTTGCCACCCACACTTCCGAAGTATTGCAATTTTTAAAAGAAAAAGGCATTATGGTGGAATGGGTGCAGGTAGGCAACGAAACGGGAAATGGCATGTTGTGGGAAGATGGAAAAGCATCCGAAAACATGGCACAATATGCCCAATTGAACAATACAGGATATGATGCGGTGTGCGAGCTTGCCTGCTGTGTAGAGGGACACTTCACCGCCATCTGAATAACCGAGCAGGTGCGCTTTTTTGATGTTCAAGGCATCCATGAAGGCGATGAGATCATCACCATCGCGATGATAAAAATTATTGGGGAAATCGCGTGGTTTGGGTTCGGATTGTCCATAGCCACGTAAGGTCAGGCCGATGACATGGCCAACCGCGACGAGTTCCAGGCTCGCATGGAGCTGCTCGAAACCGCGATGGAATCGCTCAACGAGCGAGAGCGCCACATCATCACTGAGCGGCGCCTGAAGGAAG
>JAUIMD010000655.1 GCA_030433225.1 Bacteroidia bacterium | reverse complement strand
GTAGACTCGGTAAAAATTGCCATGGCCCAGCTTTTACCCCGCAAGCCCGATGTGATTATTTCAGGCATAAACCATGGCGTAAATTCATCTGTTTCGGTACATTATTCTGGCACTATGGGAGCTGCCATCGAGGGGGCCGTCCATGGCATCCCCTCCATCGGACTTTCGTTGTGCGATTACCGGCCCGATGCTGATTTTTCCGAGTCGGTTCGCATGGGATTAACCGTGCTGAAAGACATCCTGCAAAACAACCTGCCCAAAGGCATTTGCCTGAACATAAACGTGCCCAAAAGTGAGGCATTAAGCGGTCTTAAAATTTGCCGGCAGGCCAACGGTAAATGGATTGAGGAGTTTGAGAAACGGGTGGATCCAAGCGGAAGAGATTACTATTGGTTAACCGGGTATTTTAAGGACCATGAACCGGAAAAGAACGATACCGACGAGTGGGCCATAAAAAATAATTATGCATCGCTGGTACCCATTAGGGTTGACCTTACCGCACATGCTTTACTGGACGAATTTAAAAGCCGATTTAATGGAGAAAGTGAATAAATTCTATATCGGATTTGTGGCTGGTGTGGTTATTCCGCTGGTTTTTGTGTACGTGTTTGTAGGGCTGCGCTACCACGGAGAATTAAACCTGTGGCAACTATTGGTGCGCCTTTACGAATTGAGAGGATTAACCGCCCTTATTGCAGTGGCCGCACTGCCTAACCTCATACTGTTTTACTTTTTTTTAAACAAGGAATACTGGGAAGGAGGAAAAGGAATTATTGCCGCCGTACTGGTATATGCAGCATTGGTGCTTCTGTTTTATTTTTCAAATTTAACTACCTGATTCCCGGCTATGAAAACCACAAAAGTATGGCTCGCAATTCTAAGTACCTTCTTGATAATTAGTACGTTTTCGTGCCAGACCACTCCCACGCAAACCCGGCTGCAACAAGGCGACCTGCTATTCTGCAGCTATGTCCGCGACGGGCTTTCCGGCGCCATCGATCAGGTTACACAAACCAGGGAGCAAACCCATTTCAGCCACGTTGGCATTGTATCCATCCAACACACCGATACTTTTGTGCTACACGCTTCCACCCAAAAAGGGGTATGCAAACAACCGCTGCACCAATTTTTAAAGGAACAGGAAGCCATACAAGTGGTGGCTTATCGGCTGGAAACAGCCTATTTAACACGTATTGATTCCGTTTTGGAAGCCGCTGAAGCTTTGGTTGGCCTGCCCTACAACTTTGCTTACCTGCCGGATGATAGCAGCTATTACTGCTCACAACTTATTTATAGCCTGTTTAAAAATCAGGAAGTATTTACCTTGGAGCCGATGACGTTTAAGGACCCGGAAACGGGAGAATTTAACCCCACCTGGGTAGAGCACTATGCCAAAATTGGAGTGGATATACCGGAAGGTAAGCCGGGATGTAACCCCAATGGACTGGCAGCATCCGACAAACTGCGTAGCGTGTTGCGCATTCGATAAAAGAAAAGCGGA
>JAUIMD010000654.1 GCA_030433225.1 Bacteroidia bacterium | reverse complement strand
ACTGTATACAAATAAAGGAATGATTCGTTGGAGTCATTCCTTTATTGTTTTATCCCATTACGTTTTGGGGCGCAATGGGGCAAATAAGTTTGTTGCCCGCAGGGTTAATAAAAGTGTTGCATTCTAAACCGTATGCCCCAATAAATATACATGTCGGTATATTCAAAAACCAGGCCCCATTGTTCACTGGGCATCAATGCCAGTCCAACCCCATAATTAAACTGGTTAACATGGGTAGGGGGCGGACTAAAACTATTGGTTTGGGTATAGTTTATGTTGCGGCCTGCATATTCAATCTTCAGGTAAGGATCAACCCAACGGGCCGAGTGTTTTCCCTGTATCTTGTCAAACAGGTTGGTAAGGGATAAATCGTAGTAGGCTCCCCACGAGTAAGAGTTTTCAACCGTGCGTTCGGGGTGGAAATTTAATACGTTGGCCAGAAAAATTCCCCCGTAGGCTCCAACACGGTTAAAGTCGTAAAACCGGTACCCCACCTTTACCCGGTTAAATTCCAGCAACGAAAATCCGGAATGGATTTCCGACCCGGCTTCAAAAACCATGTTATTTTCTGCTTTGGCACCTACTGCCAATAGTACCAGCCAAATGCCTGCTATCAATTTCTTCATGTTGTTTTCTTTGTATAATCGGGTGGAAAGCGGAGTACGTTTTACACCTCACGTATTTAACGAGCCAAAAATGATGAAATTTACACAAAATCCGAAATAATTGAAGGGATAAAGCACCGGTGCATGCATATGATTACGGGGGGACATAACCTCGCAACGGTGGAATTTTCGTGCGTGTCTTTCACGACTCGTTTTCTACCTGTATCTTGCACGGAATAGAAAAAACAAAACAACCGCCCATGAACGCTTCTTTTTATTTACAGCACTTTGAGGTTACCCCGGCAATGCTCAGGCAGGTGGTGGCAACCGCCCTGTCGAAGGGGGGCGATTATGCCGATATTTTTTTTGAGCACCGCATCTACAATAGCTTATCGTTGGAAGATGGTACGGTAAATAAGGCCTATTCCAACATCGATTATGGGGTGGGCATTCGGGTGCTAAAAGGGGACCAGACCGGCTTTGCTTTTTCGGAAGATGGATCGCTTGAGGCCATGCAAAAGGCGGCGAAAATGGCAGCAAACATCGCCAATAGCGCGGGAGCCAACATAGCGTCGAACCTACACGAGGTAGCCTCCCCAAACTATTACAACATTAAAACCCCGTGGGAGAAAACCGGTGTGAAGGAAAAAGTCCCTTTTCTGGAACAGTTGAATACAGCGGTGTTCACGCGCGACTCAAAGGTAATAAAGGTAAAAGCGTTTTTAAACGACGAAACCGGATATAGCCTATTCTATAATTCGGAGGGGACGTTAAGCTACGATTATCGGCCGCTGGCAAGTGTAGGGGTGGTGTGCCTTATGCAAAAAGGCAAACAGGTGGAAAATGCGTATGCGGGCCGCTCCTTTCGTAAAGGTTTCGAAATGTTGAACGATACA
>JAUIMD010000653.1 GCA_030433225.1 Bacteroidia bacterium | reverse complement strand
GGTGAGCCACTTTATGGAAACGCGTGGCATTATTGAGCAACTGCTGGCGCGCTTTTTAGTGGAAGAAAAAGGGAAGTTTCATCGGCAGCGCCTGGTACAATACAACCTGAAACACATTTTTATATACATCGAAAACCATTTGCAAAACGAAATACCCATTGCTGAGCTGGCCAAAATGGCCTGCTTGTCGAAGGATCATTTTACCCGCATTTTTAAGGCGGCCACCGGATATCCACCCAGCGAATACATCGTACGGAAACGGGTTGAGAAGGCACAATGCCTGCTTTTGACCACCCCCTATTCTCAAAACAAAATTATTGAAGAAACCGGATTTCGAAGCCTCACGTATTTTTCGAGGGTTTTTAAAAAGTATACGGCCGTGTCGCCCGGAAAATACAGGAAACAGGTGTAATTTAACTCCCCCATTGCCGAAGCCATTCCAGCACCGATTTTTTCTTGAGCAACTCCGCTTTTTGTTGAAAAACCTCTTTGGCGGCCGAATACCCCAGGTCAATTATTTGTTCGGCATTGTCAAAGTTTAAGGTTTTAAACGAGCGCAATTCAGGGGGATCAATGTAAATGTCGCAGGCTGTTTTTTCATTGGCAACGGTATTAAATATTGCCATTTGAAAACACCTTTCAATCACATGTTTTACGTTGTTGATATCGGCATTAGCCTCCAGGTAATTCACATGCGAGCCAATGAGCACCGTACATTGGTCGCGAATGGCGCGAGCCGGCATATTGTTGGTAAGTCCGCCATCCACATAAATTCCGGTAGGCAACTTCATGGGCTTAAATACCACCGGAATGGCCATGGAAGCCAAAATCGCATCCAGCAGGGGCCCGGATGAGAACATTTCATTTTCGCCCCTGGTAAGGTTGGTTGTCGAAATAAAAAGGGGGATTTTAAGCGCGCTGAAATCGTCGGGAAGATAATCCACCAAAATAGCCCGGATACGGTCCAACCCCACCAGCCCAAGCATAGAACGTTGCACGTTGAACAGGCGCTCTCCTTTGGCATCCAACGCAATTTGAATGATGGTATCAATGGAATGTCCGGCAGCCACAAACGCTCCCAGGATGGCCCCCATGCTGGTACCCGATATCACCTCCGGTTTTATGCCGGCGTCTTCCATGGCCTTTAACACCCCAAGGTGCGCCAGGCCCCGGGAACCTCCCCCGCTTAGGGAGAGTCCGAAATGTACTTTTTTGTCTTTAAACATTGTCTTTCTTAAATTCGGGAATCCCCATTCCGATCAGGCGTTTTTCCACTCCCCTACTTTAGTGAACCGGGACACCTGCATTTTTCATGAAATGGCATAAGCCCTTTACTTTGCACAACAAGTTCAATAAATTCGTTTTTCAAACAAAATTTTAAGGTACCCAAATGGACGTAATTTTTTACACCGGATTGTTATTGGTTTTAGGATTTTTTTTGGGAGAGCTGGCCACAAAAACCGGTTTGCCCAAGGTGTCAGGGTACATTATTTCCGGCATACT
>JAUIMD010000071.1 GCA_030433225.1 Bacteroidia bacterium | reverse complement strand
AACCGAACCGCGTGCGTTTTCCAAAAACGGCAACCGTATTTTTGTGGATGTGGAAAACATGAAAACCGGTGAAAAGAAAACCCTGGAGTCAGATGGAGCCTTCATTTTTGTGGGAATGAAACCCAATACCGATTTGTTTGAAGGAAAACTGGAGACCGATAAGTGGGGCTACCTGGTGACCAACGAAGATATGGAAACCAGCATGGAAGGTGTGTACGCCATAGGCGATATCCGAAGTAAAAAGTACCGCCAGATAACCACTGCGGTTGCCGATGGTACCATTGCGGCTATAGCCGTTACCCGCGAACTGGATAAATAATATCGCCCAACCTGCAATACAAATTTTTTGATGCCACCCTTAGGGGGGATTTTTTATCGGCTCAGCATGTTAAATTTGGCTTTTATGCCCCATTGCACGGTTTTAATGAACTTGAATATTTCCTTTAGTGTGGCCTGTTCCACCATGGTAAGGCGCTTGGGTTCAATCAGGTTGCTGGGCTGGGTAAAATCCTGCAGTATTTGTGCCGATTGATTTTTGAGCCGTAATCCCATCATGTAGTAATATGCGTTCATCAGTTCTTTATACCGCGCTTCTTCTAAATGGCCGGCCTCGTAAAGAAGCTTTAACCGCAATCCGGTATTGGTTTCCTGAATTTTATGTTGCAAACTGTGCATGCGCGCCATATCCACAATGGTGGTCATGGCGTGTTTAATGTTAAATACCTTCTTTTCGTCCTGGGTAAATGTTTTTATGCCCTGAAAAAGGGTTAGCGGAGGCTCATAGTGCAAGGTGTTGGTTACCAGACTGTACAGAAAACGAGGAGAAGCATTGTCCGTGCACACCAGGTAATGTTGCTGCATTTGTTTAAACAAATCCTCTTTGCCATACACAAAGCGGCAATCAAAAAAGGTGGAGAACTGAATGACCGTTTCCGGGGTAGAATCCTGTATCCATTTTTCGTAATTCCGTTTCCAGTGCGACAGGGAGTGGCACCATTTGGGGTTTTTGGCCATAAATCCTCCGGTACAAAATTTAAAACCCACATCGTTCAGGCGCGAGGAAACTTTGTCGGCAAACTCGAGAAAATAACTGCGTACTTCTTCCCGGTGTTCGTTGGCTTTGTCCTCGTAAATAATGGCATTGTCCTGGTCGGTAGCCAGGGTTTGCTCATGCCGTCCTTCGCTGCCCAAAACAATAAAGCAAAACTTAGCGGGCGGTGGGGGCATGTCCTTTTTTACCCCCTGTATTACACGCAGTAAAATTTCATCGGCAATGGTGCTGATAATTTTATTTACAATTTCGGCATTCACCCCTCGTCCTGTCATAGAGGTAATAAACTCGGGTACTTTCGACCATTTTTCTTTCAGCTCAAAAATGGTGTTGGAGAGTTTCACCGATTGAATAAAAACCAGGGGCGATTGGGCATGCTCGGTAAGCAAACGGTAACGGCTTAAATACCCAAGGGGTTGGTTGCCGTTTTTTACCAGCAAATATTCGCCCTGCGACATAAACAGGGTTAACAGGGCCTCGTACAACAGGGCACTTTTTTGGATGGTGACCACCGGTTTTTCAGCGATTTCAAGCACCGGGGTATGGATGTCCTTTTGGTTGGCCATGGCCGCTTTTATCAAGGTGTCTTTCGAGGCAAAAGCAATTAGTTCTTTCTGCTGTTCCACAAAAACACAGTTTACCGTATGTTGCTTCATAAGTGCGGCCACCTCGTGTAAAGGGGTGTCGGGCCCGCAAGTGATGAGGGAACGCGGGGTGATGGTGTCGATTTTTCGGGTGAAAATTAAATCGGCATCCATAAAGTTTTCCTCAAACATGGTGTCGCGCTTCACCAGTTGGGCATACTCGTCTTTCAGCATTTTTACCCCAAACTGGTCGGTAAAATGCTGGAAAAAATCATGGTAGCTGCGGCATAGGGCTTTAAACTCATCTTTGGCAAGTTTCAGTACCTCGGTATTTTCTTTGGTAACCACCGTACGTATCGAAAACTGCTTGTTCAGCAATACCGAACTTCCGCCGTAAATGTCTTTTTCAATGTACAGTTCTTCCAGCCGCAACACCTGGTTGCCATCGTGAAAGTACGCATTGTAGGCCCCTTTCACGATTATGTCAATGGTTTTAAGCTTGGTTTTGTCCTGCTCGTAAACCGTTTCCTGCCGGGGGTATACCTTTAGTTTCATCATTTCAGACACTTCGTCTAAAATAGAGTCGGGTAGCATGCTGAACGGGGGAACTTTTTTCAGGAATTTCTTTTTATCCATCGTAAACGTGGGCTATACATTTATGGGCCAAATATACAAAGGGCAATGCAAATGTGACGGAAAGCTTTACAGGAATTACACCGTGTTATGCCAGTAAATGCGCAAACAGGCTTTTCAGGGTTCTACGCGCTTTAAAGAATTTTTGCTGGCGTTCAACGGTTGCTTTATCCAGGCGCCCGCGTTTCACCATTTCGAAATAGCAATCTTTGGTTGCTTCGGCATCCACCATGGCATTGTGCTGGTTCGTTAATTTTTTTCTGAACAATTGGTAGTAAAGCTCACCTAATCGCAACATGGGGGTATGGTCGGCGGGGAATTTACTTCGGGTATTCAGCATGGTGCAGAATTTGGGTAAGGTTGCCAGGTTGTGCGGTATGCCAACCCGGTTAAAGCCAACTTCCAGCATTTTTAAATCAAACTTAATGAAATGACCTACAATTAAGGGTTCGTATTTCAGCAAATTGTCTGCAAGTTTTTGGAGTACCTCTTTTCGGGGAATGCCTTTTTTTTGAAGGAAATCGAGCGTGATTCCATGCACGTTCAGGGCATTTTCGTTGATAATTATTTCACCGGGATTGATGTAGAAATTCTGTTGCAAAATCTTTTCACCGCTTTTACGATAGATCGTCCACGATACCTGCAAAATGTATGGCCACTTGTCCACCTGGGCAGTGGGCATGCTCCATTTTTTTGGCATGTCAGAGGTTTCTGTATCTATAAATAAAATGTATTCCCGCATGAAAAATTCAAAATCACGTAGAAAACAAATGTAAGAATGTTTGCGATACAATGCACTTCTAGTCTGTAAAAGGTGCAACTTTTTTGTAGGCTGGAAAATAAAGGGCGGCCAGGTGTACATTTTGATGCAAACCGGTATTTAAAGTGTAATTTTAGCGGGGTGTCACCTTTAACATTTACGCATGTCGTTTTTTTCCATCAAAAAACAATTCCGTCTGGAGCAAAATAAGGAGTACACATCTGCTACCTTCACATCGGTATTAAGAGCGGAATTGGATGGCAGAGGGTTTGCATCCACCGTAATAAACGACGGACTTTGGTTTCACAGAAAAGTTCCGTATTCAAGCGAGCGCCCTACCGTAAAAATAGAAGCATTTAAAGTTGTGCGAAGCGGAAAGTGTTTGTTTGACAGCACCCATTTGGAAGAGGGTGTTAAGGTTTCTGTTTCAGTAGCTTATCTGTTTGTTGTGGCAGTATTGTTTGGCAGCATACTTTTTATGGTATTGAACCGCTTGCTGGAACCTCTTTGGCTCATCCCCATTTGTTTGGTAACAAGCAGCCTGATAGTTTTAATTGGCATTTTGGTGATTACGGAATGGATCCATTCCTTTTACCACTCGTTTTGTCGCAAACTATAGAAATTCCCGTACATCGGTTACCATCATTCCGGCGGCAATGGCGGCTTCAATTCCAGGTACTCCGTCTTCAAAAACCTGGCAGAATTGTGGTTCCACGCCCAATAGTTCAGCACATTTTAAAAAGGTATCGGGAGCCGGCTTTCCATTTACCACATCGTCGCAGGTAACCAACGCATCCACCTTGTCAATGGCACCAATTACTTCCAGGGTTTTGGTGGCAATTTTTCGATCGCCTCCGGTTCCGCACGCAATGGGGAGTTTTCCATGGTAGGTGTTAAATACATCGTACACCACATCAATGGGTTTCATTTGTTCAATCGACTTAAAATATTCCTCCTCTTTTTCAATGGCTACTTTCTCCGGAACAAAATTGGCGGGTTTAAACTGCTCCTTAAACAACACCATTTGCGGCCCAACGGGTACCCCGGCAATGGAATCAAAAAGTTCTTTGGTCATTTCTATGTTGTATTGTCCCAATACTTTACAAAAGGCATCAAAATGGGTGGGCATGGTGTCGGCCAGGGTGCCGTCAATGTCAAAAATCAGGGCTTTGGCTTTGGGGTCTACGGTTATTTTTTTCATGAAAATGGGAATTTGAACGCCGCAAATTAAGTGCATTGTTGTTACATTGCCCAATATTTTGTTTTATGTTTTCTTTGAAAATAAACCGGCCCGTTTACGCCAACACAGGTGTGGATGGTGTGCCTGACAATTTCCGTTACCATGCCACCCATGCCCAGCCTGCATAAGTTGTTGTTTACCGTTTTGCCGGGCACCTCACGCGCACAGGTAGAGCAACGCATGAAAACGGTGCTGCATCCTCAAATTACCATTGCGTATTGGGATTTTGATGCTGCACTGGCATCGGGGCACCTATCGGTATATGCTACGCTGGAAGAAAAAGTGCTGATGAAAATTTTGGAGGAATCCCTGCAGGCCAATATACGCGAGATGGATTCGTGCAATAATTAAGGACGGAAAACGCGGGGTAAACTTCCTTTTTACTGGTACCTGGCGTGAAAAAGTCTTAATAAAACCGCATTCCTGTGCAGAGTACCCTATCTTAGCAGAGCGTCCTGCAAACCTGTAGCAGGCGCTTAAAAACATCAATTATGCTGGATTTGTGGATTATACGTCACGGGGAAACATACGAAAATTTACATGCAATTTGCCAGGGGCAAAACCCCGGAAAACTGACCGAAAAAGGACAACAACAGGCAGAAGCATTAGGAAGTTTTTTGAAGGATGAATTGTTTGATGTTTATTATTCCAGCGATTTGAAACGCACCATGGACAGTATGCAAAAAGTAGCAGACTGCCACGGAAATCCAACCATTTTGCCCGAGCCGCTGTTGCGCGAGCGCTACCTTGCAGCGTGGCAGGGGAAACCATTTCCGGCCAACTGGAAAACCATAGAGCCTCCGCATGGGGCCGAAACGGTGGAGGATCTCCTGTTACGTGCCGGGGCATTTATCCGTAAAATTCGGCAGACCCACTCCAACCAAAAAATTGCGATAATGACGCACGGCGGCCTTATACGCGCCCTATGGACAGTGCTTAGCCCTAAGCAAAAAGGCTATTTCGATTGGGAATCTCCGGTTAATACAGGGGTGAGTCGTTTTCAGCTGTTGGATAAGGGGCAGGTGATAGAGGTGTTTTTGAACCAATCCACCCACTTAACCGGACACAACGGCGAATTAACTTCAAAAAACAACACAGAGTGGCAGTTGTAAGACCTGGTTAATGTGCAGGTTAAATGGGGTATACAGCGTGGTAGTAGCAACTTTAAGGGCGGTTTACGAAGGGGAATGCCCATACCAATCCAAATTAGGGGTGGCCCTGTAAACAATAGTCTTAATTTCCTATCTTGTAAGGATACTATTTGGGAGAAAACATGCCGGACGAGGTTGGGGAAGTTGAACCAACCCATGCCCGGTTTCAGATGAAAAGATTACGATGAAAGTTTATTTGCATACCTTATTTGCGCAACAAGCCAAAAAGTACCCTCAGCATATCGCGTTAAAATTCGGGGATGAAGAAATGACCTACGAAACCCTGGAGGAAAAAAGTAACCAGTTTGCAAACGGTCTGGTACACCACGGGGTGAAGCCCGGAGATAAAATTGCCTTGCACATAGAGCGGTCGTTTCCAATGATTATCGCCATTTTGGGGTGTTTGAAAAGTGGTGCTACTTACGTACCCATCAGTACCAAAGCCCCCGACAAGCGTTTTCATTTTTTAATGGAAGATTTGGGAAATCCCCTGCTAATATGCGGAAACATTGAAAACGAAAAGTTTAGAAAGTATGCACATGTGCAGGATTTTAAGCAAATGCTTTATGCGGATGCCTCCCGGCCCGAGGTGCCATTGCAGGACGAATCGGTTGCGGTAATTCTTTACACATCGGGTTCAACGGGCAACCCAAAGGGGGTTCTGCTGTCGCATGAAGCATTGGTGAACCGCCTGGTTTGGGACAGGCATGCCTACAAACATAGCAGTACTGACGTGGTGCTTCAGCATGCCTCTTATGATTTCGACTTTTCTATTCTTGAAATTTTTATGGCCCTGGCCAGTGGAGGAAAGTTGATTCTGGCGCGTCCCGATTTTCATTACGACAGCTTTTACCTGATACAGCTCATCCAAAAGGAACACATTACAAAAATGGGAATGGGGCCATCCCTTTTAAAGGCGTACATCCACTTTCCGGCGTTTGAAGAGTGCACTTCCCTAAAGCAGGTTTTTTTGGGGGGTGAAACGCTCCATTATAATCTGCAAACCACATTTCATAAAAAGTCATCCGCCGAATTAATAAATATTTACGGGCCAACGGAGGCTTCCATTTCCATCACCAATTGGTCGTGTAAACGCGATGACAAAAGCCACATTGTACCCATCGGGTACCCCATTGCGGACATGAACATTTATATTTTGGATGAAGAACAGAACCTTGTACCAGATGGAGAAATTGGCGAAATATGTGCCTCAGGCGAGGGGGTTGCCCTGGGATATTTAAACCGGCCCGAACTCACCCAAAGCCGCTTTTTGACCGATCCGTTTATTCAGGGAAAAACGGTTCGCATGTACCGAACCGGTGACCTGGGGCGAAAACTTCCATCGGGGGCTTACGAATTTTTAGGCAGGATGGATACCCAGGTGAAAATAAGAGGCCTGCGTATTGAACTGGAGGAAATTGAGTATAACCTGAACTTGCATGACGACATCAAGGCTTCGGTGGTTATGAAAATTGAGTTTGAAGGGGTGGATAAACTGGTGGCTTATGTGCTCCCCGTTTCTGGTAAGGTGATTCAGGTGGATGCCGTTAAAAACGCATTGGCGAAGAACCTGCCCGAATATATGGTACCCGGCATTTTTATGCTGATGGAAAGTTTTCAGTTAACTCCCAACGGAAAAATTGACCGGAAGGCCCTACCTTATCCGGATAAATTACGCATTTTGTCGAACCGGGTTTATGCACCGGCCGAAAACAAAGAGCAGGAACGCCTCATCCACCTATGGGAAAAGGTGCTTAAAATGAAACCAATTGGGGTACATGACGTTTTCCGGGATATTGGGGGGGACTCTTTGGCACTTCTCGAGATTCACCATTTAATGAAAGATGAACTGGGGATTACCCTACCAATTGCATCCATAACAAATACAATCACCATCAAAAAACTGGATAATTTAATTCAGTCGGATACACTAAAAAAAGAAACTACCGGGCATGTGAAATTGCAGCGTGACGGAACAAAAACGCCCATTGTTTACGTGCTCCCGATTTATGGAACCATCAACAGTTTCGATTACATGTTGGATAACCTGCATCACGAGCACCCGCTGATTGTAACCGTTCCTTTTGAATTAAGCGCCTATCCTGCTACCACCAACATTGAGCGTTTTGCAGAAATGTATGTACAATCGATACTCGAGAAATTTACGTACGATCGGTTTATTATTGGAGGATTTTCTGTGAGCGGACTTGTTGCACTGGAGATGGCAGCAATCCTTAAAAGCAAAGGTAAATCCATCGAACAATTGTTTTTGGTGGATACCATTCATCCCAAGCTGCTGCATCCGGGAAATGCCCTGAAAAAGTTCCGTTTGTATGTAGCCGAATTTTTAACGGGCGATGCCCATTCGCAAAAGGCAATAACGGGAATTGCCGTGGATTATATACGTCGTGCCCTTTCAAGTTGGTTAAGGCTTTTTGCATCGGAACCCTTTCAGGGAAATAAGGAGCATTCATCTAAGGCACACTCCAAAAACGAGAAAGAACTGATTTATGCTAAAATGCTGGACGATGCCAGGGGGTATCGCACTGCACCTTTTCCCGGAAAAACGATTTTGATTTCTGCCCTGGATGTTGAAAACCCAACCAGTCTGGTTCAATCGAACATGAGCCAGCGGTACTGGAAAAAGTACATT
>JAUIMD010000652.1 GCA_030433225.1 Bacteroidia bacterium | reverse complement strand
TTTTAGGGCTACGTTGAGAGGTGTATCGGATATCAACTTCTTCTTATTCAGGGTAGCTAAAATTTATGCTTAATCTTTTTGCTCCACAAGAATATGAACTGATCCGCAATTCGCTTTATTCTTTAGTGCAATAGTCAATTCTTCAGCATTGTCGGTTGATTTTCACGTCAAGCGATTAAAGGGGACTGTGCGAAAAACTGTTTTGTAAGTCTAAAATCTGTTAATAAGTGTCTAATGCCGTGGGTGTATGTTTAATGTGTAGGAATAGAGATGGTTAAGGGTTCGTTATTGGGGTTTATCTTAATGTAAATTAACAAAACATACATACCATTTAACCAAATTATACGGTTTGCATTAACCATTCCCATGGGCATGTGCAACATTTTCACTTAAAAAATCCTACGCGAGCCATTAATTTTATCCTGAAAAATAAGTGCGATTGCCTTGAGTGATTTGTACAAATGAAAAGTTAAAAGCTACCGAGAATTTAAAACTCTAATTAAAATGTTACGTATGAAAAAAAAATGTAGTGTAGTGAGTTTACTCACAAGCTCCGTTCCCAGGTCGGTACGTTTGCTGTTTACAGCAATGCTGCTGACTATTGCGGTTCTTTTAAATGGCAACGTGTATGCCCAATCGGCTGAAAAGGAAATTTCAGGGATTGTAAAAGATGCCGAAACCGGTGAACCAATTCCCGGTGCCTCCATTGCCATTCAGGGAGGATCCGGTGGTACCATAACCGATATCGATGGCAAGTTTCAATTAAACGTACTTGAGACGGATGTCCTGAATGTATCCTCAGTGGGATTTACTACCCAAAAAATTGAGGTTGTGGGGCAGGATCGTTTTGATATTCAGTTATCCGTTAATGTGGAACTCTTCGACGAAGTAGTGGTGATTGGATATGGTGTACAGAAGAAGAAACTGGTGACCGGGGCAACGGCTCAGGTAAAAGGTGGTGATCTGGAGAAACGTACTACAACCGGTGCACTGCAGGCCTTGCAAGGACAGGCGGCAGGGGTGCAAATCAGCGCTACCTCGGGCCAACCCGGTGAAGACCTGAAGGTGGTGATTCGTGGAGCGGGTACCATTAACAATGCCGGCCCCCTGTATGTGGTGGACGGAATTCAAACCGGAGATATATCCTACCTGAACAACGCCGACATTGAAAGTGTGGACGTGCTCAAGGATGCTGCATCTGCCGCCATTTACGGGTCGCAGGCAGCCAATGGGGTAGTATTAATTACCACCAAAAGCGGCAGTAAAGGAAAAGCGCAACTCAGTTTTGATGCCTACTACGGATGGCAAAATGCACCCCGTAAAGCTGAAATGCTTAACAGCCAGGAATATGCAGTGATTATGAACGAAAGTGCCATCAATTCCGGCAATGCTCCGTATTTCAGTTCCGACGAAATTGCCGCTATGAGCGAGGGCACCGATTGGGTGGATCAAATGCTGTACGACAATGCGGTAACCCAAAACTACAACCTGGGTTTAAACGGAGGAAACGACGTT
>JAUIMD010000070.1 GCA_030433225.1 Bacteroidia bacterium | reverse complement strand
CCAATACAACCTTAGAAATAAAGTCGGGGTTTTCCAAAACAGATTTGTGGCTTAGAGACGACCCAATGGACGAAACAATTCCTTCTCCTACACGGGCGAGAATGGTTTCTTCGCCAGCTCCACCCACCAATTGATGGATGTTGGCACGTACGGTAACCCTGGCTTTAGCAATAAGCTGGATTCCATCCTTGGCAACAGCAGTTACCGGAGGGGTATTAATTACTTTCGGGTTCACCGACATTTGCACGGCTGTAAACACATCTCTTCCTGCCAGATCAATGGCAGTGGCCATTTTAAACGAAAGTTCGATATTCGCTTTACTGGCCGAAACCAGCGCATGCACTACTTGTTCTACGTGTCCTCCTGCCAGGTAGTGGGCTTCCAGTTGATCGCGGGTAACGGTTTTTACATCGGCTTTGTGTGCCTCAATCATGGCGCGTACAATCACCGGTGGCGGAACTTTACGTATGCGCATTAATACCATTTGAAGAAGCGAAATTCGAACCCCCGATACAAGGGCCGAAAACCAAAGCAATACGGGTACATAGTAAAACAGAATAATCAGCAATACTATGCCGGCGGCAATTAAGCCAATAAAACCTAGATTAATCATTTTTTAGTTATTTATAAGTTTCACTGTAACATTTGTTTTGTGGAGCTGAACAACCTCAATGCGATGTCCCGGGTCAATGTAGCCGGAAATGGACTTTCCTTCATACATTTTACCATTTATTTTGACTTTCCCCAGCGGGGCAAGGCGCGACACGGTTTTTCCTTCATCCCCAACCTGCACTTCATCCAATCCTATTTCATCCACGTGGCTGTCCACATCGGTGTGCAGCATGGCGCGGTTCCAGGTTTTGGCCCTAAATGCAAAAAATACGGTGGTTAAAAGTCCTATAAGGGTACCTGCCAGGGTAACATGTCCACCGGTAGCCCCCAACGCGTGGTAGGCGTACACAATTCCCGCAGTCATAAAAACCACCCCTCCAACACCGGCAACCGCTATGCCCGGTATTACTAAAAGTTCCAGCGTAATTAGAATAAACCCGGTGAGTACCAGCAGTACAATTATGAAGATTTCCATGGTGTATTATTGCGTTGATTTAAATGCCTGCTCCTCTTCCCACGTTACTTGATTTCCATCGATGAAAGGTACAACAAATGCCCCTTTAAACCCATATTTTTCGGCGGTTTTTATGTCATTTCTTGCGGCATCAGCCGTTGGGTAGGGGCCCATCATGTATTTAAGTAAGCCGCTATCATCCATTCGGTTAACACTGATGTTTTTTAAGGCTTTTGTAATTTCGGGCGATACTGGCTTGGAAAATACACCCAATTGCAGGTTGTAGCTAAGCCGGCCACTCGCGTTTGTGGCGTTTTGTACGGGTTTGCCGCTTGTTTGTATGGTGTCCATCCCGCGCTGTGCCAGGGAGGCGATGTACGCTGAATCATTCACCAGCGAATCGGACACAAGGCTTAAAGAGCCCCCATAATCTTCGATGTAATACACCAGGGAAAATTCAAATAACTCCTGGCAGTTTTGAATGCTGTTTTGGATGGCATAAAACTGCTGAGAGGACAGCAGGCTGTCGTTGGTTTGCATGAGTTGCCCCGTTGCCTTGTTTTTTTCTGCTCCTGCCTTGTCGAGCAATTTTTTCATGTTGTTTTGAAAGGTGTTACCCCGCACAAAAAGGTACAACAGTTGTGCTTTCTTTTCCAGGAGGTCTACTTTGTCAAGCCCATGGTTTAAAAAAGCATTGTAGTTTTCCTGCAGGTGTTGTGTGCTAAGGTCCAGGGTATTTGCCAACGTGTCGGCATATTGGAATGTAGTATCAATAGTGCGCAGTTTACGCCAAAAATCGGTGGTGGAATTTTCCTTGTTGCGAATGGTTTCCTCTGCTACTTCCAGTAGCGCGATGGCCTCCTTTTCCTCATGGGCAGCATTTTCTAAGGTGAGAAACTGGCGAATTTCATCATCCGAAAAAATGAGTGTGTAGTTTTCCTGTATGGTTGGCAATTGAAACATCGGCGTATCTATGGGAGGGGTTGGTTCCAGGGAAACCAGGTAGTCTTCCTTTTGAAATACCTGGAAATCCAACATTTTTAAAAGGCCCATTTCCTTATTGCGGGCTTGTTGAAAAGGCGCTTCCAGTTGACTTTCCATGTCGTAAATCCGGTTTTCCAGGAGCATGATCTGGCGGGAGGCTTTTTGCCGTTCTTCTTCTGTTTTTAAGGAGGAAAAAGCTTCCCGTTCCCGTTCCAGGTTAACTTTGAGGGCAGCCAGCGTATCCAGGTTTTGCTCTCCCGTTTTGTATAAATGCAAGGCCTGTGCACTTACAAACTGCAGGGTTGATTTATAAATTAGAGTGTCGTTCACCACAAAATAAATGGCGCGATCTTCTTCGGCAAATACCTTTGTAGCCGGGCCTGCAGTTTGTTTTCCCGCACGTGAAGAATCGCCCTGCAAGTGATGTGTCAGCAGGCGTGCGGTCCATATCAGGGAATCGCCTTGCAGTTCACTAATTTTTTTAATGGCATTGGGCTTGAAACTGTACACGGTTATTTCGCCGGCGACATTGTTGCGGTTCGATGCGAACCATCCCACACCGTTAAATTCGTCTTTCGCAAATAAAAAATCGTCGCCCATTGAATTGTACGGCATGCCCAGGTTAGCAGGGGGCAGGTAGGTATTGGTTTGCGGGTTGTAGCGTGTTACAAAAATATCGTATCCACCCAGGCCTCCATGCCCGTTGGAACTGAAGTATAGCGTGATGCCATCGTCTAAAATGTAGGGGAAGAGTTCGTTCCCCTCTGAATTTACCACATTGCTCAGGCGTTCCTCGGCTCCCCATTTATCCAGTAGCCTGCTTTTGGAAAATAAATCGGTGTCAAGGGTATCGCCAATTATGCGTGGATAACAAATACGGTCACCAAGCTCATTCATGTACATGGCAAAACTGGAGTCAGTAGCCGCATCCAGTTCGGCAGTGGTAATAATTTTGCCCGACTCCTTACTAAGCCGGTAGTGGGTATGAAAATCTTTTGCGGGCACAACCTTCGCACTGAGTAGCTCAATTTTTTCGGTGCGCTGCAGGTAGGTTTGCAGCAGCTCGCACTGTTCAATTTCTTTTTTTACAAAGGGGTAGTTGTCATTGTCTGATCGTATTCCGCGCAAATAGGTGGTGTAGGTAGCAATGGCATCCTCAAACTTATACTGCTTTTTGTACACCTGCCCCAAAAAAAAGTTGGCATATCTGATGCCTTTGTTTCGGGCATATTTCAGGTGCTTTTCGGCTTCGGTTAGGTTGCCGCCAGTTTCTAAGATACACACGCCTAAACGGTGGTGGTACACCCCATTGGTGCGGTAGGTTTGTACCAGCTTTGTATACAGCGGAAGTGCCGTTATAAAATCATTGTCGCGGTACGATTTTTCGGCCTTGGCAGTGAGCGAATTTTGGGCAGACGCCAATGAAAATCCACACAGCAGAAGGAGGATGTATATTTTTTTTAGTGGGAGACGGGGCATAAAATAAACAGCTCTTTGAGGTTTAATTACTCAAATATATGCTGAATTTTCAAAAGATAAAACTTGCCGGTATCCAGGGGTGCATTCGTTTTATTTCCCGTTGTTTTTCTTTTTAAATTAGAGGCTTTATTATTTTTGCAGGAAACACCACCGGGTATGGGATTTTTGGACACACTTAATGCTTTTGATACGCGCGTACTTTTGCGCCTGAACGACAATTTCAACGATTTTTGGGATGCTGCCATGTATATGGGCACGGATAAATTATTCTGGCTTCCTATGTTTGCCGTGATGGTTTATGTACTGGTGAAAAATAAGGGACGCGAAAGCATTCTGATTTTTTTAATGGTGATTTTACTATTGGTGTTCAGTGATGGCGTATCCACCTTTATAAAGGGATGGTCAGAGCGTCTCCGCCCTTCGCACAACCCATCTATTATGTACGATTTACACATCGTTAACGGGTATCGAGGCGGACATTTCGGCTTTGTTTCAAGCCATGCGGCCAATTCGTTTGGCGTGGCCTTATTTTTGCTTTTGCTGGTGCGCAATGTCGCTTTTTCTGTTACGCTGTTAATGTGGGCTGCCTTTCATACCTATACGCGTATTTACTTGGGCGTACATTACCCGTTTGATATTTTAGGAGGGATTCTGCTGGGGCTTTTGGGCGGACTTGGATTCTTTCAGTTCTACCGTTTTTTACGAGCCCGTTTCCACTTTTTTAAAGTAATTGGGACCGATACGTATAAGATATCCCATACCAAAGGAGGGTTTAAAATTGCCGATGTGGCACTGGTAATTGTGGTGGCCATTTTGTCCTTTCTATTGCTCCTTATAGCGGCCTCCCGCAGTACAGCATTTATGTCGTAAAACACATTTGGGCTGTATCGCCTATGGGGTCTCATCATCAGCTGATTTTATGTTGAAAATTTGTCAATACTTAACAAAAATTATAAAGCGCCCTACTGATTGATGTCATAATATTGTTAACTTTAAAACACTTTACAGATAGGTCTAACTAAAATTTCATATTATGACGAAGACACTCACATTTAATGAACTCAGGAAAATCAAAGATGAATTACCTGACGGTTCAATGCATCGCATTGCAGATGAGTTAGAACTTAAAGTTGAAACCGTGCGGAATTATTTTGGTGGGTACAACTTTAAAGATGGGCGCAGTGCAGGTGTTCATTTTGAGCCGGGGCCTGATGGTGGACTAGTCGTATTAGATGATACCACAATTCTTGAGCTTGCTGAAAAAATTATGCACGAAGACAAAGGCGTGCAGGCATAAGGCTCAAGAAAAAAAACAAGAAAAGCAGCATACTACACTAAGTTTGCTGCTTTTTTTATGGAAAAGCCCCTAGTTTTGTGGTCGGAAAAAGAAACGTAAAAACACGTGAAATATTCAATTGGGCACATAGCAAAAGGAGTGGTGAAAGCCATTAGAGGCGAGGAAACTGAATATACCGAAGGCAGCCTGAAAAAAGCCATTTTTTACCTGTCGGTACCCATGGTGCTCGAAATGATTATGGAGTCGGTATTTGCCGTGGCGGATATTTATTTTGTGGGGAAGCTGGGCTCTGATGCCATTGCTACCGTAGGAATTACCGAATCGTTAATTACCATCGTGTACGCCCTGGGCATAGGCCTAAGTACCGGGGTGGCCGCTATGGTGAGCCGCAGAATTGGCGAAAAAAAGCCCGATGAAGCATCGCATACTGCCTGGCAATCCATTATAACCGGGGTGGTTGTTTCGTTGTTTATTGCCATACCGGGGGTGTTGCTGCCCGGCAAACTGCTGCAGTTAATGGGTGCCAATGCGGTAATTGTAGAGCAAATGTCGGGCTATACCGCCATTATGCTGGGTGGAAACATTAGCATAATGATGCTTTTTATTATCAATGCCATCTTTCGCAGTGCCGGAAACCCGGTATTGTCCATGCTGGTGCTGTGGTTTGCCAACATCATCAACATTGTACTTGATCCGCTCCTTATTTTTGGAATAGGTCCTTTCCCCGAACTGGGGGTGGCCGGTGCAGCGGTAGCTACCAATATTGGTCGCGGACTGGCCGTAATTCTGCAATTGGTTATACTCATTAAAGGTGTAGGAAAAATAAAACTGAAAAGTGTACGGCTAGCCCCTGATTTTTCCCTTATCTGGAAATTGATAAAACTGGCTTCAGGCTCTGTGAGTCAGTATATTGTAGCCACATCAAGCTGGGTGTTGCTTATGCGTATTATGACCTACTACGGCAGCGAAATGGTGGCCGGCTATACCATTGCCATTCGCATTATCATATTCACCCTGTTGCCGGCCTTTGGTATAGCCAACGCCGCATCCACATTAGTGGGGCAGAACCTCGGGGCACAACAACCTGAACGGGCTGAAAAATCGGTTTGGTTTACCGGACGGTTAAATGTCATCATTTTAAGCGCCGTTGGGCTGATGTATGTCTTGTTTCCCCGCCTGTTTATCGGCATTTTTACGGATGATCCGGTGGTGAGCATGTACGGTATTTCGGGCTTGCAGATTATTAGCATAGGGTTCGTTTCTTACGGATTTGGTATGGTGCTGGTACACGCCCTGAACGGTGCCGGAGATACGCGCACCCCTTTCTTTATTAACGTAGTATGTTTCTGGCTTATTGAAATACCGCTGGCTTATTTTCTGGCCCGCGTCCTCAATTGGCAACATACCGGCATTTTTATTTCCATCATTCTTGCGGAAAGTTTAATGACGCTTCTGGCCTTTTTAACCTTTCGGTCGGGCAAGTGGAAATTAAAAAGTGTATAAACATTACAATGCGATTACAATTGGCACATGAGGTTGGATGGCGCAACGGTATCCTCCCGAACCTTTTTATATTTGCACCAAACCCAAACGCATGAAGCTAAAAAGCTCCTTTCCCTTTGCGGTACAAAACTTTCCTTTTTTTTATGGCTGGATAATTATGCTGGCCGGTACCATTGGGGTACTGTTTAGCATTCCGGGGCAAACCATGGGTGCCAGTGCGTTTACCAATCACCTTTTGGAGGACCTGCACTTAAAGCGCGACGGACTTACCATTGCATACATGTTGGGAACTGCAGGCAGTGCCTTTCTACTTCCGGTTGCGGGTCGTTTGTGGGACAACCAGGGAGCGCGAATTGTATTGTCGGCGGCAGCCCTGGTGTTGGCGTTCTTTCTTTTTGTGGGGAGCAAAAGCGTGGAAATCAGTACTGCTCTTGCTTCCTTCCTGCCTTTGTCTTTTTCGCAGGCCGGATTTGCGGTAATGCTGCTGGTGTTTTTTTGTATACGCTTTTCGGGGCAGGGTGTGCTCACACTGGTTTCGCGCAATGTAACCATGAAATGGTTTGAGCAAAACCGTGGTTTGGCCAACGGCATCAGCAGTACCTTTGTATCGCTTGGTTTTTCAGCGGCACCGCTTTTGTTAATGTGGCTTATTGAAGGGCATACCTGGCAGGGAGCGTGGCAGATTATTGCACTCGCACTTCTCGTATTTGTGGCTTTTGTAGTGGTGGTGGTTCGCGATAATCCCGAAGATTGCGGCCTTATACCTGACGGAAAAGTGCTTCCGCCCAAACGAAAAAAGAGTACCAACTTTGAAACCCGTAAACAATATACCTTAAGCGAAGCGCGTAAAACCTTTACGTTTTGGGTGTACACCTTAACGCTCGCTTTTTACAGCATGTACCTTACCGGCATTACTTTTCACATCGAGTCCATTTTTGAGTCTGTGGGATACAACGGAAAAGAAGGGTTCGAAATCTTTTTGCCCACAGCCATTGTGGCGGTTTCTATTTCGTTGGTCGGTAATGTGGTGAGCGATTACATACGCTTGCAGTACATTTTATTGCTCATGGTGGCGGCAGCTTTAGTTTCTATTGCCGGACTGGTAAACCTGGAAACCAGGAGTGGAGTTCCTTTATTAATTGCCGGAAACGGTATTATGGGAGGGAGTTTTGTAATACTAACGGCCGTAGCCTGGCCTCGTTTTTTTGGCCGGAAACACCTGGGGGCCATTAGTGGGTTAAGTGGAGCCGTTTTTCAGTTCAGCAGTGCCTTTGGTCCGTTTTTATTTAGCCGCGTTTTTACCCTTACAGGCAGTTATGCCCTGGCCGGAAAAATTTGCCTGGCCTATGTGTTTGTGCTGTGCGTTGGAGCTTTTAAAGCAATCAACCCTCAAAAAAAATAAAAAGGCATGCATAAATATTTGCGTGGGTATGAGCGGAATAAATGGACAAGTTGTTTCTGTATTGTTACATTTGCTGAAAATTAGATATTTTTTTAAGTAATCGTACAATTTATTGAACGGTTAAACGACTATAGGGATAAAATGAAACGACCATAACGGAATAACCACTGGTTTAAACCCGCACGGAGCTGTGAAACGTGCACGTTCGGTAGACCAAAACAGGAATTATAAACAGATGAAAATTAAATACATACAATTTATGAAGGTTAAAGTGGTAGGAATAATGATGCTTTCGTTGCTCACTTTCGGGGTTTTTGCCCAGGACGAGAACACGGGGGTCATTAAACTCACCTTAGAAGAGGCTC
>JAUIMD010000069.1 GCA_030433225.1 Bacteroidia bacterium | reverse complement strand
TGGATGCCGGGGAGGTCGGTCCAGACTTCGAGGACGCGGCCGGACTTGGGATCGACGCTGCGGGCGGCGGGTCGGAACTGTCCGTAGGGCATGCGGAGAATCCAGTTGTGGTCGAAGCCTCCGGCGAACTGGAGTTGGTCGAAGTCTTTTTCGATGTCGCGTCCGATGCGTTTGGCACGGCGGAAGTCGAGAGGGGTCTGAGCTACGGGAACGGTGTCTCCGGTGGGAATAAGGTCTTTGCCGACGGGGGTCATTCGGTCGGAGAAGATGGTCATCTTGTGGTCAAGGATGTCGCCGGAGTCGTGTCCGGCGAGGTTGAAATAGGAGTGTTGGGCGAGGTTGAGCGGGGTGGGCTTGTCGGTAACGGCGGTGTACTCGACACGAAGGGCACCGAGGTCGGTGAGGGTGTAGCGGCAGGTCGTTTCGACGGTGCCGGGATAGCCTTCTTCGCCGTCTTGGGAGGTGTAGGTGAGGACGATGGAAGGGCCTTCTGAGGTGTCTTCGAGCTTGGCGTCCCAGACGACTTTGTCGAAGCCGACTTTGCCTCCGTGGAGGTGGGCGGGGACACCGGCGGGTTCCTCGTTGGTGGCCAGGGTGTATTCCTTGCTGTCGAGGGTGAATTTGCCTTTGGCGATGCGGTTTGCGAAACGTCCGACGGTGACTCCGAAGTAGGGGGAGTCTTTTTCATATTCGGCAAGGGTGTCGAAGCCGAGGACGATGTCGGCGGAGTCGCCTTTGGCATCGGGGGCGGTGAGTTGGGTGATCAGGGCGCCGTAGGTGGCGACCGCCATGGTCAGTCCGTTGCCGTTGTCGAGTTCATACAACTCGACTTTCTTGCCATCTTTGGTTTCGTAGAACACTTCGTCGCCTTTAATTTCAACCACCTTGCACGAAAGATTGAAAACCACGCCTTTCTTTTCGTATTCTTTTTGCAGGATGTTACTCATCTCGCGGTCCATGTTTCCGAGAATTTTATCCAGCATTTCAAACACAATTACCTCGGTGCCTATGCTGTTAAAAAAGCTGGCAAACTCGGTGCCAATTACACCTCCACCAATAATAATCAGTTTTTTGGGAGGCTCGCTTAATTGCAAGATTTCACGGTTGGTAAGGATGTTATCTTTCGTGGCATCCAGCCCCGGAATGGGAGGAACAAAGGCCTCGGAACCAGTAGAAATAATCAGGTTTTTGGTTTCGTAAGATTTGCCATCGGCTTCCACCTCAAAAGCTTCCCCTTTTTTACCTTTAATGGTCGCATGCGCTTTTACCACATCTACTTTGTAGGTTTTCATTTTAAAACCAACGCCGCCCACCAGTTTTTTTACCACTTTCTCTTTGCGCGACATTACGGTTTTATAATCAAAACTCACACCTTCGGTAGCAATACCGTATTTTTTTCCGTGCTTGGCACTATCATATAATTTGGCACTGTATAACAACGTTTTGGTAGGAATACAGCCTTCGTTCAGGCATACACCACCTAATTCACGTTTTTCAAATAATACAACTTTTAAACCTTTAGATCCTGCTTTTTCGGCGGCATCATAACCTGCCGGGCCACCGCCCATAATTGCTAAATCGTACATGCTCATTTGTTATTTATATATACACCCATCAAAACATTCTTAAAATTTGATTGTTCACGTGGGATTTGTTTATTCTTACTGGTTCATTCTAAAGGTGGCATAGGCTTCTAAAGCGGCAGTTATCAGGGCAAAAACCGCCCAGCTGTTGGCCCCTTTGTGCATTAAATACGCTGAAAAAAGCAGGGCGCTGGCACTCAATAACTGTATGTAAGGTATGCGCGATGTGCGCTTGTTTTTATGCGTTAACGCAATGGTTACCCTGGTAATGGCAAACAATATACTGCCGGCCACATACACCGGTATGGCCAAATGGTATTGCGATACATACAATAAAATGCCTGCAATAACGAGCAAGGCTGCCACGTAAAATGTTTTATTTAAAATCGGATTCATCTGTAGTTTGTGCATTGAAGGTTAATCCTCCTCTTCCACCAAAAAAATTTCTTCGTTGTCCTTCTTCATCAGGTACTGTTCGCGGGCAAATTTTTCGAGTGCTTTTTCGTCGCCCTTTAGTTCCTCCAGTCGCTTTTGAAGCGTATCAATTTCTTTGATGTAATGTTCCCGCTGTTGTTCCAGTTTACTGAGTTCCCTTGATTTGCTAATGCGCGACACCAGGTTGGAATCGTCGAAAACCAAAATCCATACCACAAATGCCAGCCCTGCAAAAACAAACTTGTTTCGTAAAATAGGCGGAATTTTTTCTATAAATTCGGGGCGTGACATAAAGGAATAATTTCCGGCAAATTTAGCATTTATTCGCTCTGTTCGGGTAAAAATAGCCGGGCAAATTTTTTTGGAAACGTCACATCAACCCGGGTTACTCCTAAACGCATCCGTTGTTATGACCTTAAACGTAAAACCGTTTTTTACATTCGTGTGTGCTGTTTGCTTAGTGGCGTGTTCCCCTGAAAAGGAGCACTTTGTGTACAAGAAACCGGTTGCAGCCTATGGCTCCCTGTTTGAAGAGTCCGTAGCGGCCCTCCCCGATGAGTCGTACGCGTGCTACCTACCCTTGGCGTATGATGCCGAAAATTCATACCCCCTGATGGTTTGTTTTTCGCCGGATGGAAATGGGCAACAACCCGTAGAACAATTGCGCTTTGCAGCAGAAACCTTTGGCTATATTGTTGCGGGTTCCAATGCGGTGAAAAATAAAAATCCGAGAAATGGGGAAGCCATTCGTCGACTGATTTACGATGTTCAAAATAAATACAGCGTAGATGCTGCACGCATGTATGCCTGTGGTTTTTCAGGTGGAGCGCGCCTGGCTACTGTACTAGGCAATCAGCAGGTGGTATCGGGCGTAATCAGTTGTGGGGCCGGCCCAAACCGCTACAGCAAAACGCAGCCTTATCCCTGGTACGGCATTGTTGGAAAATCGGATTTTAATTACGATGAGTTTTCGCGCTTTAGTGCGGATGTTTTGCAAAAACCCTTTTATACCGTAGTGTTTCATGAAGGGGGACACCAATGGCCCGACAGCAGTTTGTTGTACGATGCGGTGGCGTTTTTACATCTGCATGCCTATAAAACCAACAAAACAGAACGGAGGGAAGACATTATTGAAGCCTTTAAAACCCATGCTTTTAGTTGGGTGGACAGCCTGCAGGCACAAAACAGATACCGGGAAGCCTACCAGTTGGCCAACGATGCTGCCACCTTGTTGAGCACCCTTACAGATACCGAAGCACTATTGGCCGAAGCAGACAGCATCCAGCAATCGACGGCCTATAAAGCCGATGTGGTGCAGCATGCCGAACTTGAAAAACTGTTTGATGAAATCATGAAGATTTATCCGGTTGCCCTGGTGCAAAAGGATACCGTTTGGTGGAAAAGTGAGCTGGAACGATTGGATCAGCGTACCCGCGAGGCATCGGGTGAAGCGGTGTTTACGTTCCGGCGTGTAAAATCCACCCTGGGGATATTGTGCTATTCGGTATCGCGCCAATTGTTGCAAAGCAATAGTCCCTCTTTAAAAAACGTATTAAATGTGTATGGATTGCTGGAACCTGATAACCCTGACCGCTTTTACTTTTTGTCGGAATATGAGCGAAAGAACGGAAATGAAGAGGCTGCAGCCCAACATTTGGAACGGGCCCGAACGCTTGGGTTCACTGACTAACAAAAAGTTACCCTATAATTTCGAAAGTTGATGAAATAGAATTAGCTTTGCTTCTTCATTTAGGGCCTTTATATTGTTTGAAATCACCTGTAATCAGCAAATCAATTTATTGCGGAAATTCGCTTGCGAGGCCTAATTTAAAGTTTTAAATGAATAGAGAAAACGGGCAGGATATACATGAGGCAGTGTATGCAAAAAATGTGCTGGAATTTGTTACTGTGGCCAGCGAATACTGCGGTTACCTTGAAATTGCTGAAAGCAAAAGCGCAAAAGAATTTGCTGGAAGAGCCACCAAAATACTAGCACTGCTGTACCTCAAGGCCTCCATGTTGGAAAAGCCAAATCCACTCTTCGACGAAAGTGTGGAAGCGTTCGTTTCTGAAGAAGATTACCATTCCATTCGAAATAAAGTAGCACAAATAGTAGGTGCACACGACGATTTTCTGGAAGTATTTCACGAAGATATACAGTACAGCGATGGTCCGGTTAGGGCTACCATATCGGAAGATTTAGCCGATATTTACCAGTACCTTAAAAATTTTACCTCCATATATGCCCTGGGCATTGAAGACCTTATGCACGATGGCCTGGCCGAATGTATGCAATATTTTGAGGAATATTGGGGGCAAAAACTGGTGAATGTGCTGCGTGCCTTGCATCAGTTGAAGTACCAGGAAACCGACGATGAATGGGAGCAAGATAACGAGACAAAGAATGAAGATTCAAAAAGAAATTTCTTTACCAGAAGACAGGCAGATTACGGAGAAGAATTTGATGAGCGAGAATAAATTTGCCCCTTCAATAGAGATAGCTGAAATTAACGGCCTGCCTCCCTTATCTTTTGCCGGAGAGAAAGTCGTGATCGATTCTGCCGAAGCCCTGGAGCAGGTTTTGCCTAAATTGTATGCAGAAAAAATCTGGGGTTTTGATACCGAAACAAAGCCTTCCTTTAAAAAGGGGGTTTCCCACCGGGTGAGCCTAATGCAAATTTCAAGCCTCAATACCTGTTATTTAATTCGCCTGCACTTAACCGGGTTTTCTGCCGGATTAAAAGCCTGGATAGAGGATGCCAAAATTCAAAAAATAGGATTAAGCCTGAAGGATGATGTGCGCGAGCTGAATAAACTGTTGCGCATCCACCCCAAAGGATTTGTTGACCTGCAAACCATTGTAGGCAATTATGGCATACAGGAGCTGAGCCTGAAAAAGGTGGCCGCCATTGTAGTGGGAGGAAAAATTTCGAAAAAACAGCGCTTAACCAACTGGGAAACCGCCCATTTGAACGAAAGCCAAATGACCTATGCAGCAACGGATGCCTGGGCCTGCCTGGTTATTTTCAATGAACTTATGAAGCAGTAAACCATTCATGGAACGAACTAAAATAGTTTTAAAATCAGGTAAAGATCAGTCGGTTAGACGGTTTCATCCCTGGGTGTTTTCAGGTGCCATTAAAAAAATGTACGGCACTGCTTCGGAAGGAGACTTGGTGGAGGTGTACGACAATAAAGACGAATTGTTGGGCATCGGGCACTACTCGCCGGGTTCAATAGCGGTACGCATTTTAACCTTCGATAGCGAAGAGGTGGATGCTGATTTTTGGCGAAATCGTTTCCACAACGCCTACGCCCTGCGCCAAAGCCTGGGGCTGGTGAACAACAGCCAAACCAACCTGTACAGGCTTATACATGCCGAAGGGGACAATATGCCCGGCCTCATTATTGATGTGTATGGGTCCACCGCAGTGGTGCAGTGCCATTCCATTGGCATGTGGCAAAACCGCGAACTGTTTGCCGAAATTTTAATGGAAATGTATGGACCGGATTTAACAGCCGTGTACGATAAATCAGCCGAATCGTTGCCAAAAACCATGGAAGGGGTAGCACAATCGGGCTATTTGGCCGGAGACGACTCCGACCCGGTGGCCATGGAGTATGGGCTGAATTTTCATGTAGACTGGACTCATGGCCAAAAAACCGGCTTCTTTATCGATCAGCGTGAAAACCGCAGGCTTCTCGAATTTTACTCCAAAGGACGAAATGTATTGAACATGTTTTGTTATACGGGTGGATTTTCGTTTTACGCCATGCGGGGTGGAGCAAACCTGGTACATTCGGTAGATAGCTCGGCACGTGCCATTGACATTACCAATAAAAACGTGGAAATGAACTTTCCTGGCGATGAACGCCACGAAGCGTTTGCCGTGGATGCCTTTAAATTTATGGACGACATGAAGGATAAGTACGACCTGGTGGTGCTCGATCCTCCTGCTTTTGCCAAACACCGCAACGTACTGAGCAATGCTGTACAGGGCTATAAACGATTAAATGTAAAAGCATTCCATAACATAAAAAAGGGAGGAATTCTGTTTACTTTCTCCTGCTCACAGGTAGTTTCTGCCGATTTATTCCGTAAAACGGTATTTACGGCGGCTGCCATATCAGGTCGCAAGGTGCGCATCCTTCATCAAATGGCGCAACCGGCCGACCACCCCATAAATATTTACCATCCCGAAAGTGAGTACCTGAAAGGTTTGGTACTTATGGTGGATTAAACTTTAGCAACGTGCGTTTTACAGAAATAGATTTAGCTCCCGAAGTACTGGACGGCATCGAAACCATGGGTTTCGAACACATGACCCCCATTCAGGAGCAGGCCATACCGGCCATTTTAGGACATAAAGACATGATTGCCTGTGCCCAAACCGGTACAGGGAAAACCGCAGCTTTTATGCTGCCGGTGCTTAGTGAACTGGTGGATTACAGCGGGAACGGAAAAATCAGAGCTTTGGTGGTGGTTCCCACCCGTGAGCTGGCGATTCAAATTGAACAGCAAATTCAGGGGTTTTCTTACTTTTTAGATGTTTCTTCCGTCTCGGTATATGGGGGGAACAATGCGGAAAACTGGAACAACCAAAAGCGTGCCCTTACTCAAGGGGTGGATGTGGTCGTAACAACGCCAGGGCGCTTGATTCAACACCTCAACCTGGAATACCTTGACTTGTCCGAAATCGAGTTTCTGATTTTGGATGAGGCCGATCGCATGCTGGACATGGGATTTTTGGACGATATCCTGAAGATTTCGAAATATTTACCCAACGACCGGCAGACGCTGATGTTTTCGGCCACTATGCCACGCAAAATACGGGACCTGGCCAAGCAGTTGTTGCACGATCCGGTTGAAATTACCATTGAGGTATCAAAGCCGGCTACGGGAATCGATCAGCGTATATTTTCGGTATACAACAACCAAAAACTACCCCTTTTGCAGGATATTTTTAAAGATGATAGCCTGAGCAGTGTAATCATTTTTTCATCCACCAAGCAAAAGGTAAAAGAAATTACCTCCACCCTAAAGCGTAAAAAGATATCGGTCAGTGAAATACATTCGGACCTTGATCAGCTGGAGCGGGAAAATACCCTGCGCAGTTTTCGAAATAAGCAAACCAAGGTGCTGGTTGCCACCGATATTCTCTCGCGTGGAATTGATATTGAAAAGATTGACATGGTCATCAATTACGATGTACCACCCGATCCGGAGGATTACGTGCACCGCATTGGGCGTACTGCCCGTGCCGAGCAAAAAGGCATTGCGATAACTTTTGTAAACGAAGATGATCAGCATAAATTCCAGCGCATTGAGCGCATGGTAGACCGGGAATATGAGTTTGCCGTACTGCCTGCAGAGCTGGGTGAGGGTCCAAAATACGAACGAAACAGTAAAAAAGGCGGTAAGAGCGGGAATTATAAAAATCGAAATTTTAAATCGAAAAATTTTAAAGGAGGTCCCAAAAAGTCGTTTTCACGCAATAAAAACAAAACCCGGCCTACCGGGCAACGCGGAAGCGGGGGCAACAAACCCGGGAAATCTTCCAGCCCTAATTAGCCAAAAAACAGGTAGGCCAAACTAATAGAAGCAATTATGCCCGCTAAGTCTGCTAACAGTCCGGCTGTTACTGCATAGCGGGTTTTTCGTATCCCTACCGAACCAAAGTAAACGGCCACAATGTAAAAGGTAGTGTCGGTGGCTCCCTGCACGGTTGATGCTGCTTTGGCGGCAAACGAATCCACCCCGAAATGTAGAATGGTTTCTGCCATCATTCCACGGGCGCCACTTCCACTGAGGGGTTTCATAAAAGCGGTTGGCAATGCATCCACAAAGCGGGTATCTAACCCCATAGCGGCTACGGCCCATCGTATTCCTTCAACCAGCATGTCCATAATGCCCGATGCCCGAAAAACACCAACGGCTACCAAAATGGCCACCAGGTAGGGGATAATTTTTATTGCCACTCCAAAGCCATCTTTAGCCCCCTCAATAAATGCTTCGTATACATTCACTTTTTTGCGGATGGCCATAAGAATAAACACCACTATAATTCCAAATAAAATG
>JAUIMD010000068.1 GCA_030433225.1 Bacteroidia bacterium | reverse complement strand
AAGTTATTTCGATGGCGATAACGCACAAAAATTATTGCAAAAAGCAATTCTTGAATTGCCGGAGAAACAGCGCCTCGTTTTTAATATGAAATATTACGAAGACTTGAAATACGAGGAAATGTCAGAGCGCTTAGGAACTTCGGTCGGGGCCCTGAAAGCCTCGTACCACCATGCCGTAAAAAAAATTGAAATGTATTTACAAAATGACCTTTAAACCTTTGGTTGTTTTTTGGGTCAAAGCAATAGTTTAAAGCACGTTATATCCTTGCACGTTTAATACAAACAAAATGACAGCAAACAATAAAAATATACATCTGCAAAACCGGGGCAAAAACCCGTTTTCGGTGCCCGAAGGGTATTTCAATACCCTGGAAGATACCGTGATGGAAAAAATACAGGAGGAAGAAGGCACCATAAAGGTTCCGCTGTTAAAGGTTATGAAACCGTATTTGTACATGGCGGCTGGCTTCTTGCTCATTTTTTGGGTGGGAAGAACCATTTTGAGCAATTCGGAGCACACCGGCAATGCACTTACCGCAAACGAATTATCGGCAGATGAGGAGATGGACTTAATTTACAGCGAGGTGGATGATTTTACCATTACCAATTATTTGCTGGAGAATGAGTTGGATGAACAGTCGAATTAGGAAGCCCCACAACGAAGTTGAACAATGGTACACAAAAACGGATGCCGAAGCTTGGCAAGGCCTCCGGTACCCTTAAAATAAAAGAAACATGAAAAAGATAAGCATAAGCATTTTGGCCTTGTTCGTTAGCATGGTGGCCATAGCACAAAAGCACGATTTTGATAAGGAAGCCTTTCGGCAACGCATGGAGCAATTAAAGGCTGAAAAGGTGGCTTTTTTCACTGAAAAAATGAGCCTGGATGCAGAAACTGCACAAAAGTTCTGGCCGGTATACAATGAGTATGAGGCAGAAAAAATGAAAAACCATAAGGAGTTTCGGGATTTAATGCGAACCTATTGGAAAGGGAAACAGAACGATGTGGCCATGACCGACAAAGAATACCTGGATATGGCAGATGCCATGGTAAATGCCAAGGTGCAGCAGGCCGAACTGGATAAGCGGTACCACAGCAAATTCAAGGCTATTTTGGCACCGGAGCAACTGGTAAAGTATTACAGAGCCGATGAGCAGTTTGGAAGGGAAATGATTAAGCGGTTTAAGGCAGAAAAAGAAGGTCGGGATCGATAGTCATTTACAGTTTAACGTTACAGGGAGTCGAAACTATTTCGGCTCCTTTTTTGTTGGTGCTGAAAACAAATGATGCATACGAAAGAACTTGACCTGCTGTTTGTATACGGAACATTGATGCATGCAATTTCCACAGAAATGAGTGCACTTATGCGCGCGCATGCCACACGGCATACTGAAGGGTATTTCCTGGGTAAAGTATACGATTTGGGCGAATATCCCGGAGCTGTCCTGTCCGGGAGCCCACAGGATAAAGTTTGGGGGCAGGTTTACCAAATTCAACAGGCAGGCCATGTTTTTCCTCTGCTGGATGCGTATGAGGGAATTGGAGCTGAATATGCGGTTCCGCACATGTACCTTCGAAAGAAAGTTCCCATTGTTTGCGACTCTAAAATGTTGTTGTGCTGGGTATACCTGTACAATTGGCCCATAGAGCAGCACCGGAGAATTGCATCAGGAAACTACCTGGAATACCTACGGCATAAATAAAGGAACCGACTCCTAATGCAGTACCACCCACGGGATGGTAATTTTTACAACAGGCCAAGTTCAATGGCGGTACGCAATAAAAGAAAAAATACCAGCTGCACCAGAAAAATGTAGCCGGCCAGTGTGTTTCTTCCGCGTTTGGCATAACGCGAAAAAATATACTGGAAAAGCAGGCCCAGCGCAAACCATGCAAGGTAGTTTTGTACGGGTATTCGGCCCGTTTCCCAGTGCCACATTCCCAGGCGCATTGCCACAGGTTCCAATACCCAGTCGTAGCCCAGCATTAATAATGCACCCAGTAGGTTTTTTATCCATAAATTCATGCGAAGCGGTGCCAGCAGGTAAAAGCTCCCCATTACCAGCAACAACCAGTTAACCCCAATAATCAATGCCGTTCCTCCAATTTTTGGCCCTAACACCGTGCCATAGGTGTACTGCCCAAAAATTAAGCCTGTTTGTATGCCCAGCCACTCCACGCCAAAGCCCGCCAGGGTAACAAAGCTCATTGCCAGTACCGTGTTTACATTCCAATGGCGTTGGTAGGCCAAAACAAGCCCCGCATTCATAAGCAGGGTAAAGGGGGTAAGTTGTTTAAAATAGGCACTGCTAACCGGTAAAAGAAAACCAATAAGGCCAACGCAGTAAAATACAATTAACAGGGGTTTTAGGGTGGATTCCTTCATAAATGAAACTTAAGATTTTCTGAGTGTTTTGGTCAGTTGGTGGGCCACAATTTTTGCAGATGCCATACAAAGTGGAACTCCCCCACCGGGGTGTACACTTCCACCCGTAAAGTAAAGGTTTTTAATGCGGTGGGTTGTATTGGGATGCCGTAAAAATGCAGCCATTTTGCTGTTGGAGCCCGGGCCGTACAAGGCGCCTCGGTAACTGTTGGTTTTTGCCTCTATCCGAACGGGATCAAGGTATTCCTCAAAAACAATGTGGTCTTCAATAGAAACGTTCAGGCTCTGGTTAATTTTATTCACTACGTGTTTTCTTGCTTTTTCGCGTAGGGCCGGCCAGTTTTGTCCCGCATTATGTGGAGCATTGATCATAACAAACCAGTTCTCGCAGTTGGCCGGGGCATCCAGGGCATTTTCTTTTGCGCTGATGTAGATGTAAACAGTGGGGTCGGGGTGGATCGTCTTGTTTTCGAAAATAGCCGTGAATTCCTCCCTGTATGCTTTTGCGAAAAGAATGTTGTGCAAATCCAATTGTGGAAAAGGTCGGTTTATGCCCCAGTAAAAAATGAGTGCAGAACTGGAGAGTTCCCTCTTTTTGTAGCGTGCCGGCATTTTTACCCGGGGAAGCAGGTGTTTGTATAATGTAAAAACATCCACATCGCTCACAACGGCATCGTAGTGGGTGCTTTGGCCATTTACGATAAGCGCCGAAGCCCCGTTGTTGGTCAGTTGTATCCTTTCCACCGCTGTGTTGAAGGTAAAGCGCGCGCCTTGATCTTTTGCCAGCTGGTACAGGCTTTGTGCTACCCGGTACATTCCGCCGGAAGCAAAATAGGCCCCCAGGTTGTGCTCTAAATGTGGAATGATGTTTAGGGTTGCCGGTGCCTTGTAAGGGTTGGATCCATTATAGGTGGCGAAACGGTTAAACAATTGCTGCACCTTAGGTGAACGGAACCATTTGCGGTTTTTGCCGGCCATCTGCTGCAATGGAGAAAGTAAGTGCAGATGCATAAGTACTTTCAGTGCATTCCTGCTACACAATGTTTTAAGGGATACAAGGGGCTGGAAAATAAAAAGGGGAGCAGTAAGTTCATAAAGCTTTTGGCTATGCTTTAAAAAGCGCAATACATGTATGGCCGGTTCTCCGGTTTTTGCTTCCACTTCATGCGCAAATTTTTCAGGCTCCTGCCATGCGTTTATTACGGTAGTATCCGGGTAAAAATAACGGCACGAAATTTCAGGTTTTAAAACCTTTAAGCGCTTGTTCGCCGGTGTTTCGCACAGGTCATACAGTTCGGTTAACAATTCGGGAAGCGTAAAAAGCGAAGGGCCGGTATCAAAGCGGTATCCTTTATGGTGTATTTCATTCATTTTGCCACCTACATTGCCCGCTTTTTCAAAAACATCTACCTCAAAGCCTGCTTTCGCAAGTCGTACGGCGCTGGCCAGACCTGAGATACCTGCACCTATAATGGCAATTTTTTTATTTGTTTGAACGGGCATATGAACGTTGACTCTGTTTGATCTTTTTTTCTTCACGTACACGTGTTTTTTACAAAGGTACGCATCCCTTCAATTGCAAATAAATACTAATTTTCGGGAATGCGGTACAAATGGATAAACATTTGTTCAATTGTTGTGTTGTAAAGTTAAACAAAAAAACAAAGCATTGCCCATGAAAGCGATGGTAATAGGATCCGGTTTAGGCGGAATTTGCACGGCCTTGCGTTTACAGCGTTTAGGGTACAAGGTGGAAATCCTGGAAAAGCATCACCAGGCAGGTGGACGCCTTAACCAGTTGAAAAAAGATGGATTTACCTTTGATATAGGTCCTTCCTTTTTTAGCATGAGCTATGAATTTAAATCCTTTGCAAAAGAAATCGGCATTGAAATGCCTTTTGAGTTTACGGCGCTGGATCCGCTGTATACCATTCACTTCAGAGGGTCCGAGAAACGGTACTCCATACATAAAGACCTTCAGTTACTGGCCAGGGAATTTGAAGAAATAGAACCGGATTTTGAAGCTAAAATGCGTCGTTTTCTTGCAGCCAGCGGTCAGCTTTTTCACGATACCATTGATAAGGTGGTCAAAACCAACTACACGTCATTGTTCCACTTTTTTACCACCATGGCCACAGTACCCCCCAAACATGCCCCCAAAATGTTTCGCACTGTGTGGGATGAAATGAGCCGGTATTTTGCATCAGATACGGTTAAGCAGATTTTTTCGCTGGTTGCGTTTTTTTTAGGTGCAACCCCGTTCAATACCCCTGCCGTTTATACCTTGCTTACGTATACCGAAATGGTACACGATGGCTACCACAATGTAAAAGGCGGCATGTATACCATTGTAGAAACCTTGATGGAAGAGGTGAAAAAATCCGGAATCACCATCCGCTACAATACTGAAATTACCGGCTTTCAGGAGCAGGATGGGAAGGTGGTTGCATTGGCGGATCAGCAGGGGAAATTGCATAAGGCCGATTTGTTTGTAATAAATGCAGATGCCGCAGCTTTTAGAGGAAAAGTGCTACAACGCAAAAAGTTTACCCCCGAGAAACTGGATCAGCAAAAATGGACCATGGCACCCTTTACCTTATACCTTGGGGTTAAGGGTAAGTTGCCCAATATCGATCACCACAACTATTTTTTAGGCAACGATTTTAAAGCATATTCCAGCAAAATATTTACGAACGATGCCGGGTTGGAACAACCGTACTATTACGTAAATGTGTTGTCCAAATACAACCCTGAAAGTGCCCCGCCCGGGTGCGAATCGGTGTTTATTTTGTGCCCGGTACCTGATTTACGCTATAAGCCCACCTGGCTCGACCGGGAAGAGGTGGCACAAAACATTATCAATGACCTGTCTCAGCGTATTGGCTACAACATTGCGGATAATCTGCTGTCAAAAACAATTTATGATCCTCTGGATTGGCAAAATACGTTTAATTTGTACCGCGGTTCGGGTTTAGGGCTGGCGCACAACTTAAATCAAATTGGCGCATTTCGTCCAAAAAATTACGATGAAAAGTTTCCTAACCTGTTTTATGTCGGAGCTTCCACCACACCAGGTACGGGTTTACCAATGGTGGTAATAAGTTCCAAATTAGTAACCGAACGAATTCAAAAAAAATATGGACCTGTACACTAAAACGGCTTTTGACATTAGCACCGTAACCACCAAAAACTACAGCACCTCCTTTAGTGCCGGTGTACGGATGTTGAGTAAGAACTACCGAAACGCGATATACGGTATTTATGGATACGTGCGCTTTGCCGACGAAATTGTGGATACCTTCCATGCTTATAACCAGGAAGAAATTTTCGCCCGTTTTAAAGAGGATACACGCCTCGCTTTGCAGGATCGCATAAGTGCCAATCCAATTCTCCATGCTTTTCAGCAGGTGGTGCACGAGTATAAAATAAGCCAGCACCTGATTGATGCATTTCTTTATAGCATGGAAATGGACCTGAAAAAGAAGGAGTTCACTTCCTATGAATTTAACCGGTATGTGTATGGATCGGCTGAAGTCGTGGGCCTGATGTGCCTGCGGGTATTTTATAAAGACGATGACGAAGGGTACCAGCGTCTGGTGTATCCGGCGCGTAAATTAGGACATGCTTTTCAGGTCGTTAATTTTTTGAGAGATGTAAAATCTGATTTCGAAGAACGTGGAAGAATATATTTTCCGGATGTGAATTTTGAAAAATTTACGCAGGAAGAAAAACGGAAAATTGAAAAAGACATCGAAGATTCTTTTTACGAGGCCTGGTTTGGAATTATGCACCTAAAAAAGGAAATCAGAACCGGGGTGTACCTCTCGTACCTGTATTTTGTGCAGTTGCTTCGTAAAATCCGCAAAACATCGCCCAATCAAGTGATGGAAAAACGCCACAGCGTACGTAAACGCATGAAAATTTACCTGGCCGTTAAAGCCGTGCTCGACCTTCGGTTGGGCTTTGCTAAAATGCCGCCACGTTTAAATTTACAGGTGCAAATTGATCGTAAGTCGGGGTTTTGTGGCGGAGTTGTAAAAGCGGTAAAAAAAGCAGAGGAACTTTTGGAAACGCACGGCGAATTGTATTGTGTAGGAGAAATTGTACACAACGAAGAAGAAGTTCGTCGGTTGGAAGAAAAGGGCCTGGTAACCATAGATGCAGCAGACCTGCATAAGGTGGAAGGCAAACAGGTGCTGTTTCGTGCACATGGTGAGCCTCCCAAATCATACCAGTCGGTATCTGAAAAAAACAACACCCTGACCGATGCCACGTGTCCTATTGTTTTGCGCATTAAGGACCAAATGACACGGTCACTTCAAAATGGTGAAATGCTCTATTTATTCGGGAAAAAGTCACACCCGGAAACCATTGGCTTAAGTGGAAATGTATTTGACCAGGTGGTTATTATCGAAAGTTTTGAAGAGGCAAAAACGCTGACTTTCCCAACGCAGCTTTCCATGTTCAGTCAAACTACAAAGGATCCTGTTGAGTTTAAAAAAATCATCCGGTTGCTGGAGGACAAAGGGGTGTCGGTAAAAGTGTACGACACCATCTGCCGTTCGGTAAGTAACCGAAAAAGCAACTTGCAGGAATTTAGCCGTACTAATGATGTGGTGCTATTTGTGGCCGGAGAAAACTCATCGAACGGCAAAGTTTTGTACAAGGCCTGTAAAGAAGCTAACGAAAATACCTACTTCATTCATTCGCCCAACAACATTCGGCGCCGGTGGTTTTCGCAAGGGCAAAAGGTGGGGATATGCGGCGCCACATCCACCCCTAAATGGTTGATGGATGAGGTGAAAAATATTGTGTCGTATTACTAAACTTGTTTTAGAAAAAACACGGGCATTACCGGTTCAATTTTTCCAATTCGCTGGCAGCCATTAAAATGGCGCAATACCCATGCGGGTGTTGCTTTTGCCGGGCCGAAGGGCAATTCACAGGACGTACGGCTACGTATTGTTCCGCATTGTCTTTTATGCCCATTCCGGGAGCAAAAGATTCAATTTTTGGTTCTCCATCCGTATGCACGGAAATCATTTGCTGTAAACCCACCCATCCATTTTTAGATACTAATTGGAATGAATTGTCAATCCATTGATGGCGAACTCCTTTAGCAAGGGCATATACGATCATTCCCGACCCGCTTGTTTCAGGGTAGTTGCCGGGGATGTTCCAATCGGTTACTACCTGATACCACAAGCCATTTTCAGGATTTTGGTAGTTTTTTATTCCCTTGGCCATCTGCTGAAAAAGATAAAGTATAGGGTTGTAATCCGGGTGGCTGGGTGGTAAATACTCCAAAATATCCACCAATGCCATGGAAAACCATCCAATACTACGCGACCACACCTGCGTTGAAGTGCCGGTAATAGAGTGTGCCCAGTGGTGTGTTTTGTTGTAATCCCAGCCATGATAGGGCAGGTTAGTTTGTATATTGAATGCATGTGAAGCCACCAGAAGGGTTTGAAAGGTTCCAGCTTGAATGGCTTCGTCATCGTTAAAAAGTACCCCATATTTTACCAAAAACGGATTGCTCATATAGGCACCATCTATGGTCATTACCTGGACGTAATGATCGTTGTTTTTATGCCAATAGCCACCGTCGGGTGTTTTCTGAAATGAACTTGGGGAGTTTAAAGTTCCAAGTAAAAAATTGCGCATCTGGGTGGCTGCTTTTTTATATTTTTCCTGTCCCGTTTGTTGGTATAAAAACAAAA
>JAUIMD010000651.1 GCA_030433225.1 Bacteroidia bacterium | reverse complement strand
CAGTTTTAAATTCCACAGGTCCTGTTCCATGTAATAATATGGCATTACATTCAGGTAAAAAATGTTGTTTTTTGCCAGCGAACGGTAGGGGAGTACATCATCCGCATCTCCATAAAACAGGTAGCCAATATCGCCCTTAACCCCGGCATAGTTTTCGGGCAGGGGAATAAATACGTCTCCCCCCAGGGCTAATTTGCTTTCGCGGTTGGTATAATAATCGCCCAGGGTATAGCCCGTAAAATAGGAGCTGAACTGCACATCATCTTTGCGGGTGTTATAGGAGTTGAGGTGTGCCTGAAATGCGAGTTTGGAAAAGTACTGCCGGTCAAACGATTTAATAGCCGTACCCGGAATTGCACTCGTATCAATGGCTGTTTGGTTTCCTACGTAGGTGTATAGGGCCGAGTCGCTCAGGTTTTCATATCCATAATACCGGTTGGAGTTGTAACGGTAGTTCACATCGGTTTTTAACTCCATGGATTTGAACAGTTTTCCATACCCCAGGCCAATTTTATTTTTGGCAAATGGAGCGTAACTTTTTGAGCCGTCCTCCAGTTTAATGTTTCCAAACGATGAATGGTGCGTGCCGTAAAGGTCAAGTTGGTACTCGTCGGAGGTATAGGCATTGTAATAAACGTCGCCATAAAAGGAGGAGTAGTTTCCGAAGCCGCCTGTTACATAGTTTTGATACAGCGCATATTTCGAGGGCTCTGCATAAGCCTCTGCCGGTAGCGGAGCAATGGTGGCCACCGGTTTGTAAGAATGCTCTGAAACAGAATAAGTAAAGGTTTTATTGGCGGCAGGCGGTGGCGTAATGGCCGGCATGGCATTCATTTTAAAGGCATCGTCAATGGTAGGGTCGTAGGCCTTTCGCACCACCACTTCCTTTTTTAAGGAGTCGGTTTGTGCAAATACTGCGTTGCCTGCTGCCCATAGGCCAACAAGGCCGAAGAAATATTTTATACTGCTGTTCATCATTTTTTTTAATCGTGAAGGGGTTACTTGTGCTTTACTTACCGGCGCTGGAATCATTTAACAGGTTCATCAGCGAATCTCTTCTGGCCTGGTAACGTTGCGCCTCGCGTGCGTCAATTTCAAATAACATGCGCGTAACTTCCTGTTGCACATCGTCTTTTCCTTTGTAATTTTCTTTTACACTTTGCAGGTATTGTTTGGCTTCAAAATCATTTTGGTTATCAATAGAGATGTTGGCGAGCACAATAAACGCTTTGGCCAGCCAATACTGGTGTGAAGTATTCAGTTCAATAAACGATTTGATGTGTTCCAGTGCTTTATCGGGCTGGTTTGCACGGTAATACAAGTCGCACACCTGGTATTTTGCCTCGGCTCCCCAGGCGCTGCTGGTTTCTCCTGCAATTTTCAGGAAAGCTTCCAATGCCTTGTCTTCACGTTGGAGTCTCAGGTAACTTTTTCCGGCATAATAATTGGCCTCCCGTTTCAATTCATCGCTTAGTTTGGCATCGGTTAACAGCCGATTGGCCACCAGCAATGTTTCGTC
>JAUIMD010000067.1 GCA_030433225.1 Bacteroidia bacterium | reverse complement strand
GAATACCATTCCGGATGCGTGGTCCATCCACGAGAAATTTATTTTGCTGCCCATTAATAAATGGAACAACGAATTTACACGGGTAAATATTGGTGGAATTAGTTGTGACCATTCTGACTATTACAACTCGGAAGATTTAAACCAGGAGGTATTGTTGCCCAGCTATTCCGACGATGAAAAAGAGCCATTGTATCTTGGCTTTTTCCATACGGGTGCCTACCAGGATTCCATTAGCGGATACGGGGGGATTAAGCATTGTTTGATTCCTGCCCCAAAGCACGTTATTATCGACCGTGATGAGAAAGGAAATTTTGTAGATTATATTCATCGTCATGAGCAGTCGGCATCCGAAATGTTTAACATTTTAGGGTATACCGAGCAATCAGAACCGCCACTGCCCGAACCGGACACAAAACTGGTCAATAATAAACAGGCGTAAAGCCCGGTAAACCGCATATAGAAATCGCTCTGTCAGTTTTGGCAGGGCTTTTTTTTGCCCTTTTACACGGGCGGGTTCAAATTGGCAGTGAAAATATCAGGGCACTTATTTTAAAATAAATGATGAGCCCAAAAATATCGTTGGTAGTGGTAATAAACGGGCCGGTAGCCACAGCAGGGTCAATTTTAAGCCGGTTGAGGGTGAGGGGAATTATGGTGCCAAAAAAGGCCGCAAACAATACAATGGAAAACAAAGAAAGCGATACGCTGTAGGTAAGTTTTGCGCTGTGCGCAAACATCAGGTTGTACGCCAGCAATATTACGGCCAGCACAGAGGCATTAATCAGGGCTACCCCCAGTTCCTTAAATAGCTTGGCGGAGGTGGAGTTAAAATCGATGGTTCCGGCGGCAAGGCTTTGTACAATAATGGCCGACGATTGTATGCCTACATTTCCACCCATGGCGGCAATTAACGGCATAAATAAGGCAAGTGCCGGGTTTAGTGCCACCTGGCCTTCAAACAAACCAATTACCCGTGAGGCAACAATTCCACCCAATAAACCAATTAATAGCCAGGGAATGCGCGCGCGGGTTAACCGCAGTATGGTATCGGTAGATTCTACATCGTCGGTAAGTCCCGATGCCAACTGGTAATCTTTTCCGGCCTCTTCACGAATAACATCTACCACATCATCAATGGTAATTCTACCCACGAGTCGGCCTAAGGCATCCACCACGGGTAGGGCAATAATGTCGTATTTTTCCATGATTTGTGCCACTTCCTCACTGCCCATATCTGTTTTTACACGAATCAGGTCGCGGTCCATCACGTGTTTAACTTTTGACACAGATGGACTGAGCAGCATTTTTTTCAGTGGCAAAACTCCGGTAAGAATGTTGTTGTCGTTTACCACATAAATGTAGTAAAGTTCGTCCATGTCTTCGGCCTGTTTGCGCATTTCTTCCAGGCAGGTGGGCATGCTCCAGTTTTCGTTAACGGCAATTAATTCTTTTGCCATCAAACCACCGGCGGTATCTTCTTCGTAGTTCAGCAGTTCAACAATGTCGCCTGCCTGGTCCACATCATCAATGTGCGAGAGTACCTCGTTTTGGCGCTCGGTTTCCAGTTCCCCCAAAAGGTCGGCCGCATCATCCGAGTCCATATTGTCTACAAACTGGCGGGCAATTACATCACTTGGGAGTACCTTCAAAAACTTCTGTCGGTCGTCTTCATCCAGCTCCATAAGAACGTTGGCAGCCGTTTCTCCATCTAATAGCAGGTAGAGAAATTTAGCCTGATCGATATTGAGATCGTTATAGATTTCGGCGATGTCGGCAGCGTGCAGCGGCTCCAGAATATCCAGTGCAGCTTTTTCGTCTGCCTGATCAATAATCGCAATCAGGTGTTCGATAAATTCTTTGGAACGTTCAAAATTCATACGGGCAGCTTTTTAGGGCAAGGTTTCGAATTGCCGGGTCAAAAGTACAAAATCATTTATACTTAATTGTTCGGGGCGTTTGGTTAATAACGGGCTGTTTATTTGATCGATGTTTCCGTTGGCCATCCCTTTGAGTGAATTGCGCAGTGTTTTACGTCGGTGGTTAAACCCTGCTTTTACCAGTTGTTTAAACAGTTTTTCATCGCAATCCAGCTTTTTCGTTTGGTTTCTTTTTAGTCGGATAACGCCTGATTTTACTTTGGGGGGCGGGTTAAAAGCATTTTCGTGCACGGTAAATAAATATTCGATGGAATAATAGGCCTGCAGCAGCACGCTTAATATGCCGTATGTTTTACTGCCGGGAGGGCATGCAATACGGTCTGCCACCTCTTTTTGTATCATGCAAACTACCTCGTCCACCTGGTTTTTCATATCCAGTACTTTAAAAAATATCTGGCTGGAAATGTTGTACGGGAAATTTCCAATGATGGCAAATTTTTCGGGAAATAATGGCGACAAATCCGAGCGTAAAAAATCCTGCAAAAGAATTTTATCCTGGTGGTCAGGCCACTCATTTTTGAGGTATTCTACCGATTCATGGTCTACATCCAACGCATAAAAGTGGTCTTTTTCTATTAACTGGTGGGTGAGTACCCCGGTGCCGGGTCCTATTTCAAGCAAGGGTAAGGAGGTGCTTTCCAGGCTATTGACAATTCGGCTGGCGATGTCTTTTTGAGTCAGAAAATGTTGTCCAAGGTGTTTTTTTGGCCGGATATATGTCATTCAATAAATTTCAGATAAATAAAAAATGAATTTGTACTTTTGAAGCATGCACCCTGCAAAGGTAGCTATATAAAATCGTTTCCGCTTGTAATTTGCCTACGTCGAACGATTCTTTATGACCTGCGTTAAAGGGTGAAAACTTAAAACCTTTGTGTGAACTGGAAGAAAGTTCGAAATAATACGATTAAGCTCCTGATTATAGCCGCTTCGTACTGGTACCTGTTTAGAAAAATCAAAGCCTTCGAAAATTGGGATGAATTATGGCAGCAGCTTGTACACCAGCCGGAGCGTTTTGTGTATTATGGAGTACCTGTGGTGTGCCTGGGACTGGTAAACCTCACCTGGCGAAGTTTGGTGTGGAAAAACCTGACCAGTATCCTGCAAAAAATATCATTTAAACGTGCCTTTAAGGCCATTTTGCTGGGCATTACCGGCGGGTCGTTTACCCCGGCACGCTTTGGCGATTGGATTGGTAAATCCATTGTGCTCGACCAGCAATACCGGAAAAAGGGTATTTTTATCGCCGCTTTCGGGCATTTGATTCAAAGCATCTCAATGATTGTGCCGGGTATTGTTACCCTGTATTTTTATTCGGTAGAATATGCCCACATAAAAGAACTGAATACCCGCTTTGGCTTTAATTTAATGTGGAGCATCGAACTGGGAACCGTACTGTTTTTAATCTTTTTGCCGGTGGTAACCAAGCGGCTGAAATTTCCCCGCTTTCCGTCCATTATTCAGGGAATTATTGATACCGTTGCTGCCTACTCCTACGTTACGTATTTTAAAATAATGGCGTACAATACCCTTAAAAATTGTTTTATTTATCTTCAGTTGTTTTTGCTGCTGCGCTTGTTCGAAATTCCCATTACCGGATGGGAGGCCATTATTATTATTCCAACCTTTTATTTAAGCCTGTCGTTTGTGCCAGGCATTATGTTTGCCGATTTAGGCGTGATTGGCGCCTTTTCTATTATGATTATCGGGAAGGTTTTTGACAATTATGGAGGTGTACTGCTGGCTACCATGTGTATATGGGTAGTAAACGTGGGAATACCTTTGTTGGGGGGATCAGCCTTTATTGCACTCTACGGAAAGAAGCAGGTAAAAAAACACCCAAAGGGGCAGCAACAAGAGCATTAAGCCGAGAGAAACTCTGAATCCAGTTGTTCAAATTGCGAATTGTTGCTGATGTACTCGGGAACAATTTCTTTCATGCCGGCCACAATCTCCATTGGGTAGCCTTGTTTGGCACGGGCAATTAATACCTTCATTTGTTCGGATACATCGCTAAAGGCATATTGCTGCACCTTGGCAATCATAATGCGTGGATTATGAGTAGGTAGTGTGTTTTCTTTGGTATTTAGCAGCTCTTCATACAGTTTCTCACCGGGGCGCAATCCGGTATAATGGAACCGGATATCCTTTCCGGGTTCAAGTCCGGCGAGCTTCACCATTTTGCGGGCCAGGTCGTCAATTTTAACCATTTCGCCCATGTCAAACAGCAAAATTTCGCCTCCTTTTCCCATGGCGCCTGCTTCCAGTACCAATTGGCAGGCCTCCGGTATAGTCATAAAAAAACGCGTAATGTCCGGGTGTGTTATAGTAATGGGGCCTCCATTCTCAATTTGTTTTCTAAACCGTGGAATCACCGAACCGTTTGAACCTAATACATTGCCAAAGCGTGTGGTGATAAAACTGGTGTCAGAAATGCTGTTCAGCGATTGGGTATAAATTTCGGCAATGCGTTTGCTGGCTCCCATTACGTTGGTAGGATTAACGGCCTTGTCGGTAGAAACCATCACAAACTTTTTGCACTTGTATTTATGTGCCAGATCTGCAATTACTTTGGTGCCCAAAACGTTGTTCATAACGGCTTCCTCCGGATGGTTTTCCATCATGGGAACGTGTTTGTATGCCGCGGCATGGTATACAATTTCGGGGCGGTAATCTTCAAATACTTTCTCAATTCTTTTACTTTGGGTAATGTCCCCAATAACCACCTGTATGTTTTTGCAGTTAAAATCTTCCAAAAGCTCCAGCTCAATGTCGTAGAGCGGGGTTTCAGCCTGGTCGATTAGTACAATCATACCCGGTTTGTACCTGGATAGCTGGCGCGTAATTTCGCTTCCTATTGAGCCGGCCGCACCCGTCACCATTACGGTTTTTCCTTCAATGTTGGAGGCAATGTTTCGTTCATCAAGGCGAATTGGTTTGCGCTCAAGTAGGTCTTCAATTTTTACTTTACGAATTTGTTGCGTATTCAGGCGGCCGTTTATCCAATCAGAAACTTTAGGAACGGTCAGCGCCTGTACCTTGTGATTCAAGGCTTTTTCCACCAGACTGCGTTTCACCTCCTGATCAATTCTGGAGTCGGCAATTAAAAACGTAGAAATGTTGTGCTGTGCCACCAGCTCCTCAAAACGGTTGGAATTATAAATCATTACTCCATCCAGTTTTTTGCCGATTTGCCGTGGATTATCAGATAGGAAACCCACAATTTCACTGTTGGCATCGTAGGCCTGTTGGTAAATTTGTTTCAGTGCCATGCCATGGTTGCCACTGCCGTAAATTAACACATATTTGGTGGTAGCTTTATCAGCAATCAGTCGCCAAAAAATTCCTTTCGCCAGTACCCTGGATACCATAAACATGAGGGAAATAAGCAGCAGCTCAATAATGAGTACGGCAAAGGGAATTAAAAATTCACCAATTACGTTTCTGCTTAACAGGTTTAACAGGGTGAGAATTAACGTACCTACTGAGATAACAATCAGGATGCGCTCAGCATCGTGTAGGGTGGTATGCCGAATAATGCCTGCATACAATTTTGATGTGATAAAGGAAAGGCTGCGCACCCCAACCACGAGGAGCAGTCCGTACAGCATTTTTTCACTTACCGCATCGGGTATTTGAAAATTAAACCGCAGCAAATAGGCAAACGAGATTGCAAATGTGCTGAGGAAAATGTCAAATACAAAGATGATCCATCGGGGCGTGTTGGACTGTTCCATGTTTGGTCATCAGAAATAACGGCGCAAGATACAAATTATTGTGTTGCGATATAAAAATGATTCCTTGTTTACAAGGAATCACCAAAAGAAGTGCCTATTCGTTTTGCCTGTTCAATCAGCGGGAAGTCTTTTGGCACCAGTCGCAGTTTGCCGCCAACCTCTTCCAGGGGTAGGTGGGTAATGGCACCATCTTTAACCGATACCATTTGTCCAAAGTTGTTGTCGTGAATTAGCTTGGCCGCATAGGTACCCAGCTGTGTGGATAAAATCCGGTCTGTGGCCGATGGTGATCCGCCGCGTTGGATATACCCTAGAATGGTTTCGCGGGTTTCGAGGCCGGTACGTTTCATAATTTCTTTACTAATGTATGAGGCGGCCGATCGTTTTGAGGGGTTTTGAATGCCTTCCGCTACCACCACAATGGAGTAGGGTTTTCCCTTTTTCGCTCGTTGCGCCAGTACTTTGCAAACCACCTTTATGTCAAATGGAATTTCGGGGATAAGAATCACATCTCCACCCGAAGCAATGCCTGAGTACAGCGCAAGCCACCCGGCGTGGTGCCCCATAATTTCAATAACCATAACACGGCGGTGCGAGTTGGCTGTAGTGTGCAGCCTGTCAATGGCCTCGGTGGCAATGGTAAGGGCCGAGTCGAATCCAAAGGTTTGTTCTGTACCATAAATGTCGTTGTCAATGGTTTTCGGGATGCCAATTACATTCAGCCCGCGCTGTGAGAGCAGATTAGCTGTTTTTTGAGTCCCATTTCCACCGATGCATACCAGTGCACTTAAGCCCAGGTCGTGATAGTTCTGTACAATTTCGTTGGGTTTGTCTTCTACCAAATCGGTATCGCTCTTTTTAAAGGGTTTTTCGCGGCTGGTACCTAAAATGGTGCCGCCCAATGTTAATATGCCGGATAGTTTTTGTTCGGTCAGTTCAATGTAATCATTGTAAAGCAACCCGCTGAAGCCATTGTTAATTCCCACGACCTCCATTCCGTACTCTAAAATGGCAGATTTTCCAACCCCTCTGATGGTGGCATTAATTCCGGGACAATCTCCTCCAGCTGATAAAATTCCTATTTTCATGGTACATTATTGATTAAGATGATAAACAAATTTCGTGAATGTATTTAAATAATGCAATACACTGCGTGCAGTTAAATTACGTCATTTCAAATGCAATGCTAACTTAAAGTATTATTTTCGCAAGCGCATAATTTATGCCGTGTTATGCAACGTTTTAATGCATTCGATACACATATATAATGTGACTCATTTATGGACGGGCACAAGTTCGAGAAAGAAAAAGTACTCATAGCAAAATGTCTTAAAAATGACAGGATGGCTCAAAAAGAGTTGTTTATGTTGTATAAGGATGCTATGTATACGGTTCTTTACCGAATGTTAGGGAATGTTGAGGATGCCGAAGATGCATTGCAGGAAGGTTTTATTTCCATCTTTAAAAATCTGGCTTCCTTCAGAGGAGATGGAGCTGTTGGCGGCTGGATGAAAACCATTTGTATTCGGATAGCCATTAAAAAGCTAAACACAAAAACCTTCTTCTCCGAAACCGAAGATATTCCCGATACCGAAATTGCGTTTGACGATTCCCTGACGGGCGAAGTGCTTGAAAAGGCAATTTTATCGCTTGATAAAGGCTACCGCACCGTATTTTTAATGGTGGAGGTAGAAGGGTATAAGCACAAGGAGGTGGCCGAAATACTGGATATTTCTGAAGGAACATCCAAATCGCAGTTGTCACGTGCCAAAAGTATATTACGAAAAAAATTAGCAAAGTTAGGATACTGATGAAAGGTATGGAACCTACAAAAAGAGACCTGAAGAGTTTGTTGCCCCGCCATGAGGTAGGGGACGAACTTCGGGGAAAAATTGAAGACCAGTTAACGGGGAGAGGCGTTATGCCGGCTTTACCGCAACACCGGTTAAAAGGTAACGTATGGCCATTCATCGTTGCTCGGTTGGATGCCATGGATGCGCAGGCCCGGCGCCGTAAGGCAATACGTATGGTAAGTTCGCTTACCAGCGCCGCTGCTGCAGTAGTGGTGGCCTTACTGTTGAGTGGTGTATTTGCGACCAAACAAACCGCACCAAACTCGGTGGTGGTGCATACTGAAGAGGTTGTTAGTCAACAGCCGGTAGTAATTTTTGCATCGCAACAAGTCCTGCCCGAAAGTGAACGCATAAGTGCCTATTGTACCAATTTTCCGAGTGTATGCCAGGATCCTGAATTTGTTCAACTCAAAACCAAGTGGACCCGACTAAAAAACGAACTGGCGCAATTGCATGCCATGGCAAGTAATTCGGATACCGAGCAGGTGAACCATTACATTGCGCGCATACAAATGGATATTAAACAGTTGGAAGACAAAATGATGCATAAATTTTTATGATGCCACGGCGTACGGCTCATCATTGTAAAA
>JAUIMD010000650.1 GCA_030433225.1 Bacteroidia bacterium | reverse complement strand
AAAGCCGCTACTGGACCCACCGCTTTAATTCACACCGCGTATCTGGTTCACTTCAATAAAACTTATACCTTTACAAAAATCTTGCAGATAGAATGAACATTGCACTTTTTGGCCGATCGCTAAAACCGGAGGGATACGCATCCTTTCAAAAATTTATAGAGCTGAGTATAGAAAAGAATGTTCAGCTGAATATTTTCAGTGTTTTGGCCGAATCCATTAAAGAAGCCGGCCTACAGCTACCTCCCCGCACCAAAACGTTTTCAAAAAAATACGATTTTTCGAAGGTGGATTTTGCCTTTAGTATTGGTGGCGACGGCACATTTTTACGTACGGCTCGCATGGTAGGTGACAGCCAGACCCCCATTGTAGGTATTAATACAGGTCGCCTGGGCTTTTTGGCCGATATACCGGAAACCGAGATTCACACGGTTTTGCAAAGCATTTGCGACCAAAACTATACCATTGAAGACCGCAGTATGCTGAAAGTGCGGGAATCCATAAACGAAGAATGCAGTTATGCCTTGAACGATGTTGCCTTGTTAAGGCGGGATACCTCATCACTTATTATCATACATGTGTACATTGATGGTGCACTGCTGAACAGTTTTTGGGCAGATGGACTTATTTTGGCTACGCCAACGGGCTCCACCGCGTATTCGCTCAGTGCCGGAGGTCCCATTGTGGTACCCGGAACCAACAATTTTATAATTACGCCCATTGCCCCGCACAGCCTAACGGTTCGCCCCATTATAATTCCTGACCGGGCAAAGCTTGAAGTGGAAGTAGAGAGCCGCTCCTCCACCTACATGTTATCAATTGATTCGCGATCAAAAGCAACGGAAGTTACCAATACCCTGGAAATTGAAAAAGCCGAATACCCGGTAAAGGTGTTTCAGCTTAACAGTTTTAGTTATTACGAAACGCTTCGCAATAAATTATTGTGGGGAAAAGATATTCGTACCAGCAACCGCTAATTAGTCGGTTTAAAACCCTTCGGTAAGTACCCAGATATCTTTGTTTTTACCGGCCTGACCATGCAAGCCAACGATGCCATAGTCTTTGGAGGAAGTTGTTCCAATGAGGGTAAATTTGTCATTTTCTTCGGGAATGATGGAATGTACCACTTCATCATAGGTTCCACCAAAAATCCTTGAATTTACAATGTTAAGGTCCGCATCCAGTTGCAGCACAAAAATATCCTGCATGCCATTGTTTTGTTCCATATCGCCATCGTTCGACTCGGATGTGCCTGCAATCAGGTAGCCTCCGTCATTCAAGGCAGCCCAGGCACTTACGGTTTCACGATAGGTTCCACCTACACAAAGGGCACTGGTTATGTTTAAGGTTCCATCCAGCTTTACCAGCCAAAGATCCTGGTCGCCATGGTTTCCGTTTACGTCTCCATCAAATGAGGAGGTTTCGGCCAGTACAATGCTTTCGGTTGCCGAAACCGCTATGATATCACGAACATTTTCAACGAAGCTGCCCCCAATTTGATTGTTTTGAACAATGTCTAGGTTATCAGAA
>JAUIMD010000066.1 GCA_030433225.1 Bacteroidia bacterium | reverse complement strand
CACCTGAAATATTGCATTGGTATTCTTGAAAGAGGAGACAAAATAAAGGACGTAATTCGCTACCTGAATTACCAGAATGTTGATGAAGATACGCATGACGAAATTATCAACAAACTTTATGAGTTATTGGAGGAGGAGAAAATTAAAGAGGCTACCAAAGAAAAAAAACGTAAACTAAATGTGACGTACAATTTAATCATTGGCGTTTTGTTTATGGTGGCCGGGCTCTTTTTTATTCGCCCATTCTGGAATCGCGGCATACTCATCATTCTTCCCTTTCTTATTTTTGGTTACGGTGTGTATAAAATAATAAACGAAATATTTATTGTAAAAAAATAAGGCACCTTTCCTTTTGTTTTCAGCATTGCTGAGGTTTATTTATCGCTTCGCTTCAATTATTTCTTCCCTTCCGCCTTCGTTTTAACTTCACAATTTTAATATCATTCCATAATAATTATTTTTGTCTGCGTTATAAAACAAACAGAAAGGAATGAATTTTTTTAAATATCTAATTAGCAGGGTGTTTATAAAGCAGGTGTTGGGTGCCATGGCCATTGTCGCCCTGCTGTTATTCATCACCTTTCAGGGGCTTAAACTGTATACGTACCATGGTAAATATGTACAGGTACCCGCATTGGAGGGAATGTTGGAAACCCAGGTTGCCAACGTGCTTCAGGGCAACGAATTGCGCTACGAAATTATAGACTCGGTGTATTCAAAGAATCACGAACCCGGCGCAGTGGTTGAACAATTGCCAAAGCCCGGAGCCAAAGTGAAAAAGCACCGTAAACTGTTCCTTATTGTGAATGCCAAGGCACCCGAAATGGTAATCATGCCCGATTTAAAGGATGTATCCATTCGGCAGGCAAAAAATATCCTGGAATCTTCCGGGTTACAGTGCGGAGACATTATGTATGTGTCGTCTCCCTACCGCAACCTGGTGTTAAACCAGTATTACGATCACAAACCCATTGAAACAGGCCAGCGTATCCTTAAAAATTCAGTTATCGACCTGGAAGTGGGGAAAGGGCTTGGAAACGAAATGGGCATTATCCCCGACTTAACCGGCTTATCCTTACAACAGGCAAAAAATGCCCTTTTAGAGGCTTCAATGAACCTTGGAGTAATTATTGATGATGTAACTTCTAAGGACCATCAGGATTCGGCATTTGTGTGGAAACAGCGCCCAACCAACGAACACGGTGCAGTGCAATTAGGAGTGCCCGTTGACATTTGGCTTACCCTTGATTCTGCCCTGCTGTTAACCGATACCATTCCCGGCATCTCCCCCGAAATGGACGATGTTCCCATGGATAGCGATGCAGACGACTTGTTTTAATCTACCCAAACACCCCCAATTTACATGATGGAGTACAACGAGGAACCGGAAGAAGAGCAGGACGAACAACCGGAATTGTATGAACATTACCGCTTTGTAGCCGATCCGGGCCAGCAACCCTTACGGGTAGACAAGTTTCTGGTAAACCGCATTATGAACGCATCCCGCTCTAAAATTCAGGCCGCGGCGCAGGCAGGTAATATTTTGGTGGATGAAAAATCGGCTAAAAGCAATCAAAAAGTTAAAGCGGGGCAAACCGTAACCGTGGTTATGGAATACCCAAGGCGTTCGGTTGATCTGATTGCGCAGGACATTCCTTTGGATATCGTGTACGAAGACGATCACCTGCTGGTTATTGATAAACCCGCCGGGATGGTAGTACACCCCGGTTATGGCAATTTTGAAGGAACCCTGGTAAATGCCCTGGTCTATCACTATAAAAATCTGCCCATGTTCAATGGCGACGATTCGCGCCCCGGACTGGTACACCGAATTGATAAGGACACCTCCGGCTTGCTGGTAATTGCCAAAAACGATGTGGCCAAATACCACCTCGCCAGCCAGTTTTTCCACAAAACTTCGTACCGCCGTTACCTTGCGTTGGTGTGGGGTACTTTTGAAGAGGAAGAAGGCACCATTGATGCCCACATTGGGCGCAGTTTAAAAGACCGCAAGGTCATGTCTGTTTTTCCGGAAGGGGAATTTGGTAAAGATGCCGTCACTCATTACAAAGTGGTGGAGCGTTTGGGCTATGTAACCCTGGTGGAATGTCGTTTGGAAACCGGCCGCACACACCAGATACGGGCCCATATGAAATACATTAAGCACCCCTTGTTTAATGATGCGCAGTATGGAGGAGATCAGATTTTGAAAGGAACCACGTTTACCAAATACAAGCAGTACGTAGAAAATTGCTTTAAAATCTGTCCGCGTCAGGCACTGCATGCCCGTTCGCTTGGCTTCGTTCATCCGGTAACCAACGAGTACATGCAGTTTGATTCGGAGTTGCCGGAAGACATGACCCAGCTGCTGGACAAGTGGAGAAATTACATTGAAAACCGCGACATTTAAAACAGGAACGTAGGTACCTCCTTCCAACAAACGCAAAAAACATGAAAAAACACATCGCCATTGTGGCAGGCGGAGATTCCTCCGAAATTGTTGTATCGCTGAAGAGTGCGCAGGGCATAAAAAGCTTTTTGGATGCTGAAAAATATACGCATAAAATTGTACTGATAACCGGTGCAAAGTGGGTGCTTCAACAGGAGGGAGAAGAAATTTCTGTGGATAAAAATGATTTTTCGTATACCGAAAACGGTAAAAAACGTCACTTCGATTGTGCCTACATAACCATACATGGCACGCCCGGAGAAAACGGTTATTTGCAAGGCTACTTCGAAATGCTGGGCATCCCGCACACTACATGCGATGTACTGCCGTCGGCACTTACCTTCGATAAATTCAGGTGTAACCAATACCTGAAGGGGTTTGGGGTAAAAGTGGCCGAATCAGTACTCATTAAAAAGGGACAAACCCCCTCGGCAGACGAAGTGCTGGGCATTACCGGTTTACCTGTATTTGTGAAACCCAATGCCGGAGGCAGCAGCTTTGGCGTTAGCAAAGTGAGCCGAAAGGAAGACTTTGAGGCAGCCCTGGAAAAGGCCCTGAGCGAAAGCAACATGGCCGTGGTGGAGGCGTTTATTGAAGGCACCGAAGTGACCAACGGCATGTATAAAACAACGGAAAGAAGCGTAGTATTTCCGATAACTGAGGTAGTACCCAAAAACGACTTTTTTGATTTTGAAGCAAAATATACCGCCGGCATGGCCGACGAAATTACTCCCGCACGCATTTCGGATGCACTTACACGGCGCATTCAAACCTTAACCTCGGCCATCTATGACCTGCTGGAATGCCATGGAATAATTCGCGTGGATTATATCCTGAAAGAATACAGCATATACCTGCTCGAAGTAAACACTACACCCGGCATGACGGTTACCAGTTTTATACCCCAGCAAATAAAGGCGATGAACTTACCCATACAGGATGTGTTTACAGAGGTAATAGAAGATGCCATAGCCCGAAAGAAAAATGTGTTGTAAAACATAAAATGCGCTGAAAATCACCGTATTAAGATTAATTAAAAATTTCTGCACGCGTTTTTATATTGTGTGAGATTTCATTTTCTTTGTAATCGTAATATTCGACAAAATGTTTCAATTCGGATTATTTGCTTCTCACTTGCCTCACCTGATCATAGCAGCTGCTTACATGATCTATTTTGGGGTATGTGCATTTGATGCCGGAGTGGAAGATGATTTGGAATTTGACGCCCATGAGGTACACATTGGGCAAACGGTTGAATCCCTGCAAATCCATTCACACATTGGGTTTTACGATGTACACCAATGCGGAGTGTTGAACGAAAATCAACAGATAAAATGGTTTAAATCCGGCATAGCCGATAAAAAAATATTTCACCTTTACGAAGAACCCTTATACCATCGATACCCCGGTAGCAAGGTGTTTTCGCGCCCTCCTCCTTCGTGCTAAGTAATTGAAATGTGCAGCACATATCAGGTAACCTGATTTTGTGTTGGTAAATCGCGCATTTCAGGTATTGAATTCCACATTCATTCACTTCATTATTTAGCTATGATCGCAGTATTAGGAATTAATCATAAAACGGCTCACGTTGATGTGAGGGAAAACTTTTCCCTGTCATCCGATGACATTAAGGCGTTCTCCGACCTTGTTTTACAACGCACAGAAATTACCGAACTGGTGGTACTTTCTACCTGTAACCGTACAGAGGTGTATTTCTACATCCCCAAGTCGTGTTGCAACAAGTCTGTAAAAGACCTGGTTACCGTTTTTCATGAATACAAAAACATTTCCGGTGATTTCTCTTCGGCGTTTTACATTCATAAAGAACAGGAAGCAGTAAAACACCTGTTTCGGGTAACCTCCGGTGCAGATTCGTTGGTGGTTGGAGAAGACCAGATCGTTCGCCAGGTAAAAGAGGCTTATCTGCTTTGTACGAAGCTGGCCCTGACCGACGCCGTTTTGATGCGCCTTTTCCAGAAAGCTTTTGAAACGGGTAAAAAAGTGCGGACAGAAACCGGAATCCAACGGGGTGCAACATCGGTAAGCTTTTTAGCGGTAAACCTGTGCAACCAACAGGTGGAAAACCTGAAGGACAAAAAAGTAATGCTGATAGGTGCCGGTGAAACTACCAAAACATCGCTGCAACACTTCAAGAAAAAAGGAGTAACTGATTTTCTGTTTGCCAACCGTACCCTGGCACGGGCCGAAAAGCTGGCAGATGAAAATGATGGACTGGCAGTACCGTTCGAAGATTTTAAGCAATACCTACCCAAATGCGATGTGGTTGTATCGGCTACAAATTCCGGCCGATTGCTGATTACACAAAGCGACGTGGCGGATTACATGACCTTGAAAAATCACAAATCACAAACCTTTGTGGATTTGAGCATACCGCGCAACATTGATGATAAAATCAGTGAGTTAAACGGGAACAAGGTAATTTGTGTGGATGACCTGCAAACCGTGGTGGAAGATAACCGCGAAAGCCGCTTAGAAAGCATTAGCAATGCCGAAGCCATTATTGATGCCATGACGGAAGAATATTTTGAATGGCTGGACATCAGGGTACTGCGGCCCATCATTAAAACTGTCACTTACAACATCAAAAAAATCAACGAAAAGGAACTGGAATCCTCTAAGGGATGCTATTCCACCGAGGATTTTCAAAAGATTGATGAGTATTCCGGTCGCCTGACACAAAAGTTCATTCGTACCTTTATTAAAAGCCTGAAGGACATTCAAATTCACGATAAGGATACCAAAACACTGAAAAAAATTCAGCAACTTTTTGAATTTGACGAAGCACAATGAGCGAACCAACTCCCTTCAAAATAGGTACCCGTGGCAGTCAGTTAGCCTTATACCAGGCCAACCACGTTAAAGAAATTCTTGAGCAAAATTTTCCCGATTTATCGGTAGAACTCGTCGTTATTAAAACGAAAGGCGATAAAATTCTGGATACCGCATTGTCGAAAATCGGTGACAAAGGGTTGTTCACCAAAGAACTGGAAGTGGCCCTGTTAAACAACGAGGTAGACATAGCTGTACACAGTTTAAAAGATATGCCTACCCAACTGCCCCAAGGCCTTAAACTAGGGGCCGTGGTAGAGCGGGGCGATATTGCCGATGCGCTGGTGAGCAAAAATCACATCCCTTTAAATGAACTTACGGCAAATCATAAAATCGCAACCTCCAGTTTACGAAGAATCGCTAACCTGTTGCATTTCAATAAAAACCTGCAAGTCGTAGATATTCGGGGCAATGTGAACAGCCGTTTGCAAAAAATGGAAGACGGCTACTGCGATGCCATGATTATGGCTTCGGCGGGGTTAAAGCGATTAGGTTTAGAACATTACATCACTGAAATTTTGCCGGTAGATACCTTTATTCCTGCCGTTAGCCAGGGAGCCATTGGCATCGAATCGCGCGAAGATGATGTGGAAACCGACCATATTTTACAAAAGATATCTCACGAGAATACCTGGAAATCGGTAAGTGCTGAGCGTGCCTTTATGCGCAAGCTGGAAGGAGGTTGCCAGGTGCCGGTGGGCTGCGTTTCTTTTGTGGATGGAGAAAACATCCGCTTAAAAGGTTTTGTGGCCTCCATTGATGGTTCCACCTACCTTTGCGAGGAGATGAGCGGGGAACTGAGCAAGGCTGCCGAGTTGGGTAAGAACCTTGCTGATAAACTCATTCAGTTGGGTGGGGCAAAAATATTGGACGAAATCCGAAACCCTGATTAATCTGCGCATGGCCACCATTCAAAAAGAGAACTCCATGCTAACCGGCAAAACCTTTATTTCAACACGCCCTGCAGGTAAGGCCAAAGGCATGCAACAATTGTGTCAGCAGGCAGGTGCAACTTTGGTGGATTTTCCGCTGATTGAAGTAAGCGCGTTACCCCTTAAAAAGGCCGAGGCTGAGGCGTTGCAACAACTGTCAGCCTTTGATTGGTTGGTATTTACCAGTGCCAACGGGGTGCACTTTTTCTTTCAGCACCTGAAGAAAACTGGCATTTCATGGAATGTTCCAAACATTGCAGTTATTGGCGCTAAAACCGATAAGGAGTTGCTAAAGCAGGGCGTAAAAGCCACTTTTACAGGGCAAGCGTGCTCCGGCGAAGCTTTTGTGGAGGAACTGAAAAACGTTTTTGCTAACGATAATCCCCGCTTGCTTTGGCCTACCGGAAATCTTGCTCCGGATATCCGTACCCAACAATTGCAGAAAATTGCAAGAGTTACCCGCATCAATGTATATCAAAACCAACCCGTTGAGGGGGTAAAACCTTCGGTGTTGGATCAGGTCAAAGCAGGCAATTACGACCTTATTTTTCTGTACAGTCCGTCGGCTATTCAAAACTTACAACAACTGCTTGGAAACTGCTTCAAGCTCTCTAACCTGAAGGTGGCGTGCATTGGCCCCACCACCGAAAAGGCCTGTCATCAGTTTGGTTTGCAACCCCTGGTAGTGGCGCAGCATCCGGGTGACGAAGCGTTATTAGAGGCCGCAACTGCACATTATTCGAATTTACAATCCTAAGAAATATGGCATTTCCACAAACCCGATTACGTAGATTACGAAGCACCCCTGTTCTCAGGGATTTAGTGCGCGAAACAAAACTCACCCGCGACGACCTGGTGATGCCGCTTTTTGTACGCCCCGGTAAAAAGGTGCGCAACGAAATTGTATCCATGCCCGGTAATTTTCAATTTTCAGTGGATACCTTAACGCAACGTTGCCAGGAATTGTACGATAGTGGGGTAAAATCTGTGCTCCTTTTCGGAATTCCGGAAGAAAAAGACGCAACCGGCGAGGTGGCTTGCCAACACAATGGCATTGTACAGCAAGCCATCCGTTCCCTGAAAAAAGCAGTCCCCGATTTATACCTGATTGCCGACGTGTGCAATTGCGAATACACCACCCATGGCCATTGTGGAACATTGTTGGATGGCGACGTAGACAATGATGCTACGCTCGTTACTTTATCCAACCAAGCCGTTTCTTTGGCCGAAGCCGGGGTGGACATGGTGGCCCCAAGCGATATGATGGACGGTAGGGTAGGTGCCATGCGTGAGGCATTGGATGAACGAGGATTTAAAAACTTACCCATCATGGCCTACTCGGTAAAATATGCATCAGCTTTTTATGGCCCGTTTCGTGATGCAGCGGAAAGTGCACCGCAATTTGGTGACAGGCGAACCTACCAAATGGATCCTGCAAACCGCATAGAGGCCATGCGCGAAGCAGAACTGGATGTGCTGGAAGGAGCCGACATCATAATGGTAAAACCCGCCCTAAGTTATTTGGATGTGATTCGGGAAGTAAAAAACAATTTTGATGTTCCGGTGGCTGCCTACAACGTTAGCGGAGAGTTTTCGATGGTAAAAGCTGCCGCGGAAAAAGGCTGGATCAACGAACAACAACTGACCAAAGAAATTTTGACCTCCATCAAAAGAGCCGGGTCAGACATTATACTATCCTACCATACGCAGGACATCATAAAAGAGTTATAAGATGAAAAAAGACAACAGCATAGCGGCTTTTGAGGCCGCACAAAAACGCATTGCCGGAGGAGTAAATTCTCCTGCCCGTGCATTTAAAAGCGTAAAAAGTTCGCCCATATTTATCGATCGTGCGCAAGGAAGCCATGTGTTTGATATTGATGGCAACAAATACATCGATTATGTGGGTTCATGGGGTCCAATGATTTTGGGACACAGCCATCCCGA
>JAUIMD010000649.1 GCA_030433225.1 Bacteroidia bacterium | reverse complement strand
CCAGCAATACATTGAAGACAACAACAGTGATTTTATAAAATTTAAAACCCGCCTGTTACTGGATGAGTCGAAGAACGACCCCATTAAACGGGCACAGCTGGTTACCGATATTGTAAAATCCATTGCCATTATTCCGGATGCCATTGTACGGCAGGTGTATGCGCGGGAGTGCAGCACCATGATGAGCATGGATGAAAAAGTAATTTTGAGTGAAATTGCCAAACTTAAGCAACAGCATAAGGCCGAGGCTCAAAAGGAGGAAAACAGGGCACGCAACGTGCAGCCGGTATTCATTCCTGACACTCCCGAACTGCCCCAATCCACTCCATCGCCCGGGTTGGCTGCAAATGTATCGCCCTTTGAACATGAAGAACGGATGCTGATAAAATTCCTGATTAAATACGGTGAGCACCTCCTTTTTGACGAAACCGACCCAGAATTTGAAGCGCATGAAGATGTTAAAGTGGCCGACATTATCTTCCATGGCCTTGACGAAGACGAATTAACGCTTAAAAACGAAATTTATGCACGCATTGTAAGCGAATATGCGGCACAGCAAACGGAAACGTTTGAGCCTGAAAAATACTTCACCCGCCACCACGACCATCACCTTACGCGAATTATTTCGGATATCATAGCAGAACCTTACGAAATTAGTAAAATGCATACGGAACAAGGATCGTTTCAGGGGGAAGAAAAAAACCTGAAAAACATCGTTCCCAAACTGTTGCTTGAGTACAAAAGCAAAATATTGGATCAGCGCATGGCTGGCCTAAAAAGCGATTTGCAGGGATGCTCTGATGCCGTAAAAATGATGGAAATTATGAAACAGATTCAGGAGTACACCGCCATACGCAAACAATTGCGCCAGGCTCTTGGAGGCCGGATTTTTTAACCGTACGCTTTATGGACAAATACCATCAAATACTTGAAGCCCTGCAACTGTTTGCCTCCCCCGTGAAGGCGCAAAAATCGCAATACTTTTTTAAAACCGGCAAGGGGGAATATGGTGAAGGAGATACCTTTTGGGGCGTTACCATGCCGGAAATCCGATCGGTGGCAAAAGAGGCCTACCCGGCCACGCTTGACGAAATTTTGCTGTTGCTGGAAAACCCGGTGCACGAAGCCCGCATGTGTGGTGCGCTGCTTTTGGTACTGCATTTCGAAAAAAACAAACGTAAGCCCAAGGTGCAACAAAAGGTGGTGGAATTTTACTTAGCGCATGCCCCTAAGTTCAATAACTGGGACCTGGTGGATGTTAGCTGTCCCAAAATACTGGGCCAATGGTTGGTAGATAAATCGGTGGATGTGCTTTTTCAACTGGCAGAATCCGATAACCTTTGGGAACAGCGCATTTCCATTGTGAGTACCTGGATGCTGATACGCAACAATATTTTTGAACCCACGCTGCTACTTACCGAAAAACACCTGCACCATACGCACGACCTAATGCACAAAGCCTGCGGATGGATGTTGCGCGAACTGGGCAAAAGGGATATGCTTACACTGGAAGTATTTTTATCCCAACATTACCGG
>JAUIMD010000065.1 GCA_030433225.1 Bacteroidia bacterium | reverse complement strand
CCGCGCCCTCCGGTGGCAAAGCGTCCGTAGCCTTCAGCTCCCGGAAAGGCCAGGGTTTGGGCCGTTCCGTGTGGATTCCTAAAAACCAGGTACAACATGGCAAACATGCTTTTTAGTATCGGTTTCAGCATTGCGAAACGGGGATTTCTTTTTTGAGTATTCATGTCTGCTTTTCTACTTTATTTGATTGAGGTATCTTTCCAGTTGCGTGTACCCGTCCGAGGCAATTGCGTTACGGTCGCTGGCATTGAGGGGATCTAAGTCGTTTGCCAATTCCCAGTCATCGGGCATCCCATCATGGTCACTGTCTTTGGGAGCAGGCAGGCTTTTGAGTTCAGGCCATCCGCCAACATCTGCCTGCGAATCAATGATTCCGGTAGGCTGGGAAGGGTCTGCCACCTTCACCCGCTGTTTGTACGTTTTGCCCTCGTAGGTGGCCTTTCCTGCTTTAACTTCCGCTATGATTCGGATATCCAGCGGATCTCTTTCAGGCAATGTAGCGCCCACATTTTCCAGCACTTGTTTATACGCATTTTTCGGACTTTGCTGCTTAATGGGCATGGCCTCCCAAGGTGCATCCAGCTTAAATTTTTCGATGGCCAGTTTGGTTTGCACCCCACCATTCCAGTTGTTTTCAGTTACCTCACGGTTACCCTCCATAAAATTTTCGGCAATGTACCACTTGCCAAAATCATCGGTTTCGTTGCGGAAACTTGGGTTGGCAATGCGGTGCGATACCTCACCGGGTTGCGTGGCTGGGCCCGGTTTGTAATAATTGGCCACAATGTTAAAGGTGGAGAAATAATATTGTGGGCGGCCATTTTGCTTCGCTTCTCCTCCGTACAAACTGTTGTAGCCCCAGTTGTAAATTACATTGTTCCGGTAATCGGTAAAGCCTGAGCCGGATGCCATGCGGGGGTTGCGGCTGGAGTGATGTGCCAGTAAATTGTGGTGGTAGGTACTGTAGTTGGAGCCCCAAATTCCACCAAAACCGTGCGACCCCTTAACATGGTTGGAACCGCTTAAACTTTCCGAAATTAAACACCACTGTACTGTTATGCTATCGCACTGGTAAATGGACATGCACTCGTCGATGCTCCAGCTGGCGGAAACATGATCGATAATAACATGTTTGAAAAAGCGTCCACCCACGGCATCGTAATCCTTGCCCGATACATCGCCCGGACGAACGCGCAGGTACCGTACAATTACATGATCCGCATCAATACTTAGAGGGTGATTTTTCAGGCAAATACCATCGCCCGGTGCTGTTTGTCCGGCAATGGTAATGTAGGGGTTTTTAATATGGATGGGGCTTTCCAATTCGATATTCCCTGAAACCCGGAACACTACTGTTCGCGGGCCTTCGGCCTCAACTGCAGCACGCAGGCTGCCTTCGCCACTATCGTTGAGGTGGGTTACTTCGTACACCACTCCACCTCGTCCCCCTAGGGCAAATTTACCGTAGCCTTCGGCAGTGGGGAAGGCCAATTGCTGTGACCCGGCTGGAAGGAGTGTGCTGAGCATTATAATCAGGAGTATGGATAAACGTTTCATTGGTTGTTGTTTTTTTGTAAAGTATTTAATTATTAAGGCCATTCGCTTTTTAGTTTATAATGGTACGTGCTGTTTACACGGTTGGGTTTGGCTTTATCTACCGTTATGTTATCGTTTTGCAGCAGGCGAAGCATTTCTGTGGCAGCATACAATACCGGGCCATAGCCATGGGTAGCATAAACGCTTGCGCCCCGGTGGTAATAATAGGTGTTGTCGTGGGCAAACGTGGTGCCTTCGCAGGTTCCATCGACAGCACCATTTTCGAGCACTCTGGTGGTTAATGCATTCCACCCGGTAAGGGCCACCGGTCCATACACATGGTTGATCCACCCTTCGTTTATGCCTTTGGCAATGGCGAAGGTAAACATGGCCGTAGCAGAGGTCTCGGTATAGGTATTGGTTTTGTCGAGCATGTTATGCCAAAATCCGGTTCCATCCTGTAAACCGGCCAGACTGCGAACCATAGAGCGGTACAGGTGCAGAATTTCGTCTCGTCCGGCATAGTTTTCAGGCAATACATCCAGTAGCTCGGCCATGGCCATTAAGCACCACCCGTTTGCACGTCCCCAATAAAAACGCGGGTCGTAGTCTGCCGAGGTTTTGTTCCACCCATGGTCAAACAATTCTTTTTGTGGAATGTAGAGCCGTTCAGCCATTTGCAATACCTGTGTTACGGCATCGGTAAAATAAGCTGTGTCGCCCGTAAGCACGCCCATGTTGGCAAGAAAAGGTACACTCATGTACATATCGTCGGCCCACACCGATGCATACTGTGGCCGGTGGCGTGCAAGTGTACCATCCTCTAACCGATACTGGCCGTTTGATATGTATTCGGCTATCAAATTTATAATGGAGAGGTAATCTTCGTTTGGATTTTTGAGGTGGGTTTTAATCATTGCCGCACCAATAGAGCCGCAATCGTCCAATGCATGGAAATTTGGCATACGTCCCCAGCCGTATTTTTCATGCAGGTTGTATTTTACCTTAATGGCATCAAAATAAGGGAGGGTTTCGCTTACAAAATCAAAAAATGCAGTATTGTACTCTAAGTAGGTTGCATTGCCCGTTACATCGTCATAATACTCAAAGGCCGAGAGTACCACGCCATTGGTGTACGACCATTCACAGGCAAATCCATCGGGGGGCAGTGCGTTTTTATTGAGTTTCTTAAAACTGGTAATGGGCTTACCCGTTTGGCTATCGGTAACACCCAGCGATCCTGTAGACCGGTAATACGAATAAATTCGATCGATTATTTCCTGGATGTTTTCGGGTGTAGGGTAGGTATAAGGCACCGGGTATTCCGGAATACGCCCCTGGTGGTTTGGCTGTGCAGAAACTGGTTGTATGCCGATTCCACTTAAAATAAGGATGAAAAAAACAATTCTTACCATGTGTTTATGTGATTTTTTATTCTACTGTAATTACTAATCGCTGGTACCGGGTAAGCGCCGGCGTTCCCTTGTCGGTTACTTCGCAAATAACATGGATGGTTTCTCCCGTTTGCGCCGTTTCGGGTATAGGGAACGAAACCGTTGCAGATGCTGGGTTTTTTATCAGGATGCTTCCCGGATAGGTGCCGGCCTCATTGTATTGCCACCATGTATAGGTTAAGGCATCTTTGTCCGGATCATAGGTTTTACTTGCGTTTAGCTGCACTAAACCGCCCGGTTTTGCTTTTAGATAATTACTATGTGTCAGTTTTACCACAGGAGGATGGTTGGCCTTCGTAAAGGGCTGCACACACCAATCGGCACGGGCGGCAAAATCGTTTTGCAGTACATCCACCCAACGGGTAATCGGATGGAAATAGGCTTGCATAAGGTGTTGGTTTTTGGGATACGTATTGCGCATGTAGTTACGTCCCCAGGCGGATCCGGTGTACCACCGACCTTCAGGATAGGTGTACCTTTGTTCTGTAACGGGATCCAGCCAGGTGTTTTCACGTACCTTTATATAACGACCTCCCCATCCTCCAAAATTGGGTGCGTCGGGTTGGTTTAACCCGGTAGGAATGGCATAAATAAATGCCGGCGAATCTCCTTCGGACCGGAAAGAACCTTTTTGCTTCGGACTTCCGGCACTCCATCCCTCATTGTCATCTCCTCCTTTGTAGGCTTGGTAAAGAGAACACAAAGGGCCGTGGTTTTCCAGGATATTGGATTTCATCCATTCGGCCTTAAAATGACCGATTTTATCTTCGGGAATAATTTTATCCCATTGGTATGCGATGGCCCAAAACTGGTCGCAAATAATGGTGAGGATGTTGTATTTTCCCCAATGTGGCCGTATGTACGATTGATATGTCTCGTCCTGTTCCCAAATAAAGAAGAAACGCAGCTTTTGGGCTACTTCTGCCATTTTCTCCGGGTGTTGCTCTTCAATGGTTTTCAGGGCGCGTGCAATGGTATTGGTGCCTCCCCAGGCCTGAATCCAAACGGGGCGATTGTCCGAATCATCCAGCAAAACCTTTACAATGTGTTCCGATCCGGGGGTAATTTCTTCCATTTCTCCTTCCAGTTTCGTGTTTCCTAATAAGGTGACCGAACGCAGGTACTCCGGACTTGGGTAGCGGGCATCGTGTTTTACCAGATTGGGGTAAACCTTTTGGTAGGCATTAAGGTAGGGGGTTGCCCAATCGTTGCCTGCCCAACGGTGCCCTTGCCAGTGATACTGCGAGCTGGAGGTAATAATTCCCTCCACATCCCATTCGTTGGCGTATAACAGAAAACGCACCAGGGAACATTCGTCGTCAATTTCTCCATCAGAGGTTACGATAATGCGGGTTTTTTCTGATTGGGTTTGGGCGTTTAAACGGGCAGTGAAAAACAATCCGCCTAAAAGCCATACAAAAAGGATTAACTGATGTAGTTTCGTGTTCATTGTTTATTCGTTTTAAAAAGGCAGCATAAACTGGATGTTTTGTTGCTTGTCTTCTATTAATGTCCCGTCTCCTGAAACTCCAATGGCAAACAATTTTTGGTTCCATTCTCCTTTCATCTGGTAATAGGTAAAGTCGCGGTACCGTATTTCTTTAATGTCGTTGAGTATAAACGGAGTTGCCGCGGTACCCAGATAGCGGTGGAGCTGGTCAACTACAGGAGCAGGGAGTTGCGTAAAAGGAACCTCCAGCTCCTTGCGAAGCAAAGCTCCATCAGACTGAATCAGTACTTTGACCCGTTGAAAAGCTTCCAGTTCCAACTTAATCTCGTAACTCGCGTTGGTGCTGGTAATAATGCGATCTACATCCAGTACCGGGGCGTAGGGGTAAGTTTCGTCCAGCGTGTTTTTTACAGCCACAGGCAAATGGTTGTATTGAATATCGTCCATGTCCAGAATGTCCTCTTCGGGTCCTTCCAGGTTTATTTTTGGAAGTTCGATGGAGCCCACATTTATAGTTTGTTCGATAGGATTATTGTTCACCTTGACGTGTAAAAGAACCAGCTGACTAACCTGCGTAGCGAGGGAACTTTTGGCCACCTGAAACTGCGCGTTTTTTACCTGGATGTTGCGAATTTGATTTTGTTCATTTCCAATCATCACCATGGCTCTTCCGCAATCGTTCACAGCAATATCTTCCATTTGGATGTTTTCAAGTATGGGTTTGTCGGATTGGGCACGTAAAATCCGGGCATAAAAGAAGGCTCCATAAATGTTGCTGGCTTTTATGTTGCGGATTAAAATGTTTTGAATGTGTGAACCTTCCTGTCCGTACATGCATATTCCATCCTGTACGTTGTGTATGGAAAAATTTTCCACAAAAACCCGCTCAATGCCCTTTACTGCCTTTGAGCTGAAAATGAGTGGCGTGAAAGACACATTCCGGAAAGTGCAATTTTGAATCAGTACATCTTTTACAGGCATGTTGTTTTCGATATCCACACTGCCGGATAATAATTTAATGCCTTCACCAATGTCTTCCACTAAAAGACCATCCACCCACACCATTTGGCTGCTTTCAATGGCCAGACCTATTTGGTTATAGCCTTTACTTTTTAGGGTACAGTTGCGTATTTGCACGTTTTTGCATTGTACCGGGTGGCATGCAAAATAAGGCGTATTGAGCAGGGTGACGCCTTCAATGGCAATGTTTTGGCAGTTATAAAAGGCCATCAAATCAGGCCGCAACGAGTGCCCTTTTCCAAATTTCCGGTTATCAACATCCAGGCCCTTATCCACTAAATTGCGCAGTAAATCCACATCTACGTTTTCGGTAAATTTCATGGCTTTCCAGGTAGGATGGTTTCCCTGTCCATCCAATGTGCCCTGCCCACTCAGTTTTATGTTGGATTGATTTTGTGCGTACACCATCGACGAAAAATTGAGGCAGGGACGTCCGGTAAACCAGGTGTACTGTAACGGATAAAGACTTGATTCCGGGATAAATGTTATGTATGCCCCGGCTTTTAGGTGGAGTTCAATATTACTGGAAAACACGATGGGGCCGGAGGCATACATGCCACTGTCCACCACAAGAGTTCCACCGCCCTTTTCTGCAACAACATCCATTGCTTTTTGAATTTGAAAGGGTGACGTTTCGGGAACCAGATTTTTGACATAAAACGTATCGGCGGGAATGAGGGGAGATGTACACTTTGCCCGGATGGAATCAGATTCGTTCCAATCTATTGTTATGCCTGAATTTTTTTCAATACTTTTATTCTTTTGGCTGGAATTACAAGCCAAAAGGAAAAGGGCTATGAAGCAAGAGAAAACTAGCTTTTTCATGAATGAATTTTGATTAAATGTACCCCAAATTCAATAATTTATCGTGTTATTATCACGTCAACAACTGTCATTGACAGGGGCAAGGTGCTGAATTTGAGTGGTGTGTGGAATTTAGTTTGAATGGACGATGGCATTGTCGGAAAGCGAAAAATATTGGTTGAATAAACTGGAAGCGAGCCGTTTTTTTACTTCTGTAAAAGATGTGGACTTGCTGCGCTACCTGCTGCAATCTACCTATGAGGGAAAAAACCTCAAAGAAACGGTGGTAGCCATTGAGTTTTTCGGCAAAGATTCAAGCTTCCATCCGGGTACCGATTCCAGCGTGCGTTCCACCATTTATAACCTACGGAAAAAACTGGATGCATACTACCTGAAAGAAGGCTTTAACGATGAACTTCATTTTGTGATTCCAAAAGGCGCCTATACCGTTGTTGTGGAAAAAAGAACCGGTACAACACGTGCTCAGGATGCACCGCACCCAACTCCCAACCGTTTACAAACACCGCTATTCATTTTTTCCGTTGTGCTGGTACTGCTTTTGGCTATTCTGTATGGGCGCGAAAAGGTGCGGAATTCGCAGTCAACCGCAAAGGCCGTGGGGCCGGCCTGGAAATACTACCAGGAATCCACCAACCCCTTACTGATTGTTTTAGGAGATTATTTTATGCTGCAACATAGCGAAACCAATGACAGTACACTATCCTATGTGCGCAACCCTACCATCAACAACCAAACCGATTTTTTTAATTATTTGGAGAAGCACCCCCGGCAAAAATCAACCTTAAAAACGCTGGGGCAAAGTTATTTTGGGGAGGAAATACCTTCGTGTTTTTATCAGATTCTTCGCATGGTGGATAGGCCTGAAAAGCAGGTTCGTATAAAAAATGCTTCAGAAGTTACCCTGGCCGATGTGCAGGAAAACGATCTGATTTTTATTGGCGATTACCGCACCATGCACATTTTGCAACCTTTTTTTGAGCGTAGCGGATTGCGAATTTCCCAAACCTCCAACACCGTATTTATTGTGGATGAACAAAACGATACTACGGACATTTTTTTTGTGGCCAATCCCGAACAGTCGGTTTTTCAAAACGATTATGCCACGGCCGCCAATGTGGTTTCTTACCCCGGAAAACAGATATTGTTTTTAAGTTCTTTCCTCCCCTTTGGTAAATCAGAGGCCTTGTATCGTCTGCAAGATCCGGATTTTTTAATGCAGCCTGGCAAAAACAATGTCCTTCCAACAGAATGGAGAATGTTGCTCAAAATTTCAGGTTTGCAGTCGAGCGGTTTTTATTATGAAGTGGTTAACTATATGGAACAACCGTGAAAGTTAACAGGTTGGGTAGGACCATGAAGTTCAATTTGGACTTTGCCTTTGGTGCTAAGAAAAATGTTTGCGAATCTCTCCAACTCTTGCACCGTTCATCAAAATAAAACGCCTTAAAGCTGAGTGGTTTTCCAAAACAGCCATGTCCCCTACATTTTTTATATGCCATAACTCGTCAGGCATTTTTCAAAGTAATGCTTCCACATAGGCGAATAGGGCTAGCTGTAAAAAGCAAGTTTCCGGCATTAAACATATCCGTTATGCAATAAATAGAGGTGGAAATAATGTGCAGTGGTAGAGGGGGTTGCGAAAGTGTGACTATGGCTTATTGCCATTTGAACATAGCTTACATCCTTCCACCCCAAAAAATGGAAGATTTGTGATTGGATAGTTGTAAGGCCTTACCTATTTACGAAGCGGCATGCATTAGAAGTTTGCGCGACCGTCTCACTAAGGTGTACTGCTACCAGCATAGAGGATGTTTGGATTGGTATGAATAAACAACAAAATAAATGATGATAAGAACAAATGTGATTCGACTTTTACTTGCCGTGTTTCTGTTGCCCGTTACAGGAACAGTTTTTTCGCAAGGCT